>JAJDIA010000020.1 GCA_030266465.1 Parabacteroides sp. OttesenSCG-928-G21
CCGGGTTATTGTTTAAGTCGTATTTATAGGTTCGGAAACTGGTGGTAAACCAACGATACTCATTATTAAGGTTGTATTTGTAGGTCTCTGTAAAGAAGTCTATTTTTCCATTCAGCATTAAATTGAGTTGTTGGAGCACGCGTCCGACATCTTCCGGATGGATGTTTTGCAGGTGACTTATCCGGTTGGTCAATTGCATTTTCTGAATCGTGCGGTATTGCTCTTTACGTCTTGGGTCCAGCAGGTCGTAATCGATTGTGATATTGTCTTTTTGAGGATCATATTCCCAGAAGAAAGAGTCCTGCGTGCTTACGGCCAGTCTTAATTTTTCAAGACTTATGCGCAGGGTTTCTTTATCCAGATAATAACCGGCATCCTGATGGTTCAGTAAGAGATAACCAAAGATATTATTGGCGGTATCTTTGAGTGGAATGAGTTTCCCAATAAGATGGAGAGATTCTTCTTTCCGATTTGAAATGTAGTAGCCGGTTTCTTGGATTACCTGGAAGTTGTAATCGCGTTCGAAGGTTACCTCTTTTCCTGCTTTAATCGCTTCTATCTCTTCTTTTGAAAGAGTCGGATTGTCAAAAATATTGATACCGAGAATTCCTTCGGTGGTTGTTCCCAGTACCTCTAATTCATAGGGATTTATATTGATCAGATAACCTTTTTCATCATAAAGTTCAATGCCAACAGGTAGTGTCTCAAAAATATTTTCGAAAAGAATATCACTACGCAATGCTTGTAAACGAGACTGTTTTACAGCCTTGTTCGCCTTTTCTCTTTCCAGATAAAGAGAAAAAGTATTGGCGAAGAAATTGAAATCTTCTTTGTCGTTTTCCGTCCAGTTACTACGTTTATCCTGAAAATCTATACCGATAAATCCATAAATTCCTCCACAGCAAAATATCGGGATACACAAAAATGAATTCAGGTTGTTTTTGGACAGCGTCTCTTTTTCCGTAGAAGCTTCTGCCGGTAATTTTTTAATATCGGTTACGATTACCTGCTTACCTTCTTTGATTTGTTTTACAATCCAAGGTAAATCCTTTTGAAAACAGGTACTTTTGCCATGCATGAGCTTGCCTAAAGAAGTGGATATTTTCTCTTTTTTGGAGTTGGCAATTTCACATACGAAGTGCAACGTATTATTATCGTTATCCAGGTGAATAAGTTGAATTCTGTCTGCGTTGTACAATGACTTTATTTTTGCCAATGCCTTTTCTGTCGCATTCTCCTTAGGATCTTCGCTTAGGAAAATCTGATAGATGTCGCCAAGGGCTTTTCTGAATAGATCTGTGCTGTTATTAACCGCTTTCATATTAGGATAATTTAGATAGGATGTTATAATTTTTATGTAATAACAATAATACCCCGGTATTGTTTTGGATTTTTATTTGATAAGAAAAAGAGGCTTTGAATAACTCTTTTGTTCACAAAAAAGTAATCAGGATATTGTTATGAGATGTTCTTTTTATTACAAACACTTAATCGTTCCACCCGGGTGGAACGAACGTCTCACCCAGGTGGAACAGTCGATTCACCCGGGTGGAACGCTCGTCTCACCCGGGTGAGACGATTAGATCATCGCAATAATCGGATTACTTTTTGCTAATGAAAATGCAGGTTCATGCTGAACAATAGGCTATTTTAAAGCATATTATATGCCGTTTTTGCTAATGAAAAATCTCTCCGAATGAAATATTTGTAAAACTATTCTGAATTCCAAAGAATATGCTATCTTTGTGTCTCTATTTATGATATGATTTAGGCTATTATGGTATTTTCGACACTGACTGCGATTTCACCCGTTGATGGGCGATATAGGGATAAGGCAGAAGATTTGGCAACTTACTTTTCAGAATATGCACTGATTAGATATAGAGTACGTGTGGAGATTGAATATTTCATTCTTCTGACAACTTATTTACCTCAGTTGAGTGAGTTGAATAATGCGGATATCAAAAGTAAACTGCGTAATCTTTATCTGAATTTTTCCGAAGAAGATGCGAATCGGATTAAAGAGATAGAAAGTGTTACTAATCACGATGTGAAGGCAGTAGAGTATTTTATCAAAGAGCGAACTTCCGGTTTTCTGTCGGAAAAATATCATGAATTTGTACATTTTGGATTGACTTCCCAGGATATTAATAACACATCCGTTCCGCTTTCATTGAAAGAGGCGATGGCTGAGGTCTATTATCCACAATTGCAAAAGGTGGTTGATCAGATCAATACGTTTGCTTTGGAATGGAAAGATATTCCGATGTTGGCCAAGACGCATGGGCAGCCTGCCTCTCCTACACGTTTAGGGAAAGAGATCATGGTGTTTGCCTATCGTATGGAACAGCAGTTGGACTTGCTGAAAGCGATCCCTGTCTCTGCTAAGTTCGGAGGTGCGACTGGTAATTTTAATGCACATTATGTGGCTTATCCGGAATATGACTGGAAGGCTTTCGGTAATATGTTTGTCAATGAGGTGTTGGGACTTAGGCGGGAGGAATGGACTACACAGATCTCCAATTATGATAATCTGTCTGCTATTTTTGACGGACTTAAGCGTATCAATACTATTCTGATTGACTTTAGTCGGGATATCTGGCAGTATGTTTCGATGGAATATTTCAAACAGAAGATCAAAGCCGGTGAGGTAGGCTCGTCAGCGATGCCGCATAAGGTAAACCCGATTGACTTTGAGAATGCTGAGGGGAATTTAGGTATAGCAAATGCTTTATTGGAACATTTGTCTTCAAAGCTGCCAATCTCGCGTCTGCAAAGGGATCTGACAGACTCTACCGTCTTGCGGAATGTAGGCGTTCCTTTTGCACATATAGAAATTGCGTGTAAAAGTATAACAAAAGGGCTGGGTAAATTGTTATTAAATGAGAAGGCATTGCAGCGAGACTTAGAGCAGAATTGGGCAGTAGTAGCCGAAGGTATACAGACGATTTTACGTAGAGAAGGATATCCGAAACCGTATGAAGCGCTCAAGGCTCTTACCAGAACGAACGAAGCAATAACAGCTCAATCCATTGAAATATTTATTGATAGTTTGAACGTAAGTGATGAAGTTAAGAAAGAACTAAAGGCGATAACGCCGCATAATTATACAGGTATAATGTAAATGTGAGTAAATTAAAGGTAACCGTGAGGCTACCAATCGTTAAATTCAATTAATTATTAATAATGAGTACAGAAGAAAGAGATGAATCTCAACCGCGCCCAAGAAAAGTGATACCAAGTATCAGAAGGGAAAACACAGACCAGGAAGGTGATAGAAGACCTTACAATCAAGGTTATAACAAACCTGAAGGCGACTATGAACGAAGATCGTATAACCGTCAGGATGATCGTGGAGGTTATAATCGATCACAAGGAGACTACCGCTCTTCATATGACAACCGTCAATCGTATGGCGACCGACAAAGTAGGCCACGTACGTATGACAATCGTGAAGGAGGCGGCTATGACAGACCCTACAACCAACAAGGGAACAATCGTGGGTATGGAAACAATTACAACCGTGAAGGCGGTGGTGGATATGGAAGAAATTCCTATGGCAACAACCGTCCGTCTTATGGTCAGGGTGGTGGTGGCTCTTATAATCGTCCACGCCAGAACAATTATGATGATCGTCAGGGGAGAGCGTATTCCGCCAGCCCGTCCGGTGACGGAATGGGTGAACGGAAAAGACGTCCGCGCGTAGGCGATGCCAGACCTAATTCGTATGATAACAACCGCGGTAATTCATATGATAACCGTGGCGGTGGTGGATATGGTAATAATAATTACCGTTCACAAGGCGGAGGTGGCAATCGTTACCCACAGCAAAGACAGCAACGTTCGGGTGGGTATAATCAGAACCGTCCGCCGATGCAACCACCAAGACAAGTAAAGTATAAAGAGGTTTTAGCTGATCCTAATGAACCGATCCGTTTGAATAAATTTCTTTCGAATGCTGGTGTGTGTTCACGTCGTGAGGCCGATGAGTTTATCCAGGCTGGTGTAGTTCGCGTTAACGATGAGGTGGTTACTGAATTGGGTACAAAGATTACTCGTCAGGATAAGGTTCTTTTCCATGATCAACCGGTACAGATTGAAAGTAAAATCTATCTGGTATTGAATAAACCTAAGAATTGTGTGACTACTTCTGAAGATCCGCAGGAAAGATTGACTGTGATGGATTTGGTGAAGAGTGCTTGTTCGGAAAGAATCTATCCGGTTGGCAGACTTGACCGAAATACAACAGGTGTATTGCTTCTTACAAATGATGGCGATTTAGCTTCTAAGTTGACTCATCCGTCGTTTAAAAAGAAAAAAGTGTATCACGTATGGTTGGATAAGGAAGTATCTGTAGAAGATATGGAAAAGATTGCTAACGGTCTTGAATTGGAAGATGGTGAAATACACGCTGATGCGATTAGTTATGCCAGTGATATAGACAAGAGTCAGGTAGGAATCGAAATACATTCCGGACGGAATCGTATTGTTCGCCGTATCTTTGAATCTTTAGGATATCATGTATTGAAGTTGGATCGTGTATATTTTGCCGGGCTGACCAAAAAGAATTTGCCACGCGGTAAATGGCGCTATCTGAATGAAAGAGAAGTGAACGCTCTGCGAATGGGTGCTTTTGAATAATAAGCAAAATAAAAGCCGGTTTACTTTAAACCGGCTTCTTTTAAAATAATTAAGTCATGAAAACAATTAGTAGAACAAAAATTGTAGACGTACTCAAAAGTGATGCTTTTGGTACTACCGTTAACGTGAAAGGATGGGTACGAACCCGTAGAGGTAGCAAACAGGTTAATTTTATAGCCTTGAATGATGGTTCTACAATTAATAATGTTCAGATAGTTGTAGATGTAGAAAAACTGGGTGAAGAAAATCTGAAACCAATTACGACAGGTGCTTGTATCAGTGTAAACGGAACGTTGGTTGAATCACAAGGTAAAGGACAGAATGCAGAGATTCAGGCTTTAGAAATTGAAATATATGGAACAGCCGATCCTGAAACTTATCCGTTGCAAAAGAAAGGACATTCATTGGAGTTCTTGCGCGAAATAGCACATTTGCGTCCACGTACTAATACGTTTGGTGCGGTGTTCCGTATTCGCCATAATATGGCTTTTGCCATTCATAAGTTTTTTCATGATAGAGGTTTCTATTATTTCCATACACCTATTATAACGGCTTCGGATTGTGAAGGGGCAGGGCAGATGTTTCAGGTGACTACGTTGAATATGTATGATCTGCCGAAAGATGAAAATGGAGCAATTAGTTATGAAACGGATTTCTTTGGTAAAGAGGCGAGCCTGACAGTTTCGGGACAATTGGAAGGTGAACTTGCCGCAATGGCGTTGGGGGCTATCTATACGTTTGGCCCGACTTTCCGTGCGGAAAACTCAAACACGCCGCGCCACTTGGCTGAATTCTGGATGATCGAACCGGAAGTTGCATTCAATGAGATCAAAGAGAATATGGACTTGGCGGAAGAGTTTATCAAATATTGTGTACAGTGGGCTTTGGATAACTGTACGGAGGATATCCGGTTTCTGAATGATATGTTTGATAAGGAATTAATTTCAAGACTGGAAAGTGTATTGAAGGAAGATTTTGTTCGCCTGTCTTATACGGAAGGAGTTAAGATTTTGGAAGAGGCTGTGTTGAAAGGACATTCGTTTGAATTCCCGGTGTTCTGGGGTGCTGATTTAGCATCGGAGCATGAGCGTTATTTAGTTGAAGTTCACTTTAAACGCCCGGTTATTCTGACTGATTATCCGAAAGAGATAAAAGCATTCTATATGAAGCAGAATGATGATGATAAAACTGTACGTGCGATGGATGTGTTGTTCCCGAAAATCGGAGAGATTATCGGTGGTTCGCAGCGTGAAGAAGATTTTGATAAGTTGAAAAAACGTGCAGAAGAAATGGGTTTGCCGGAGAAAGATATTTGGTGGTATTTGGATACTCGTCGGTTTGGGACGGCTCCGCATGCTGGTTTTGGTTTGGGTTTTGAACGATTGTTATTGTTTGTTACCGGAATGGCTAATATCAGAGATGTGATTCCTTTCCCAAGAACACCCAAAAATGCAGATTTTTAAGTTGCTGAACGGTTTTGAAAAATAAAAGAAAAACATCTAAATGGTATCATTTAGATGTTTTTTATATGAATACTTCATTACTCTTTATTTTTCTTCGATATCAAAACTGATAGGGATTTGTTTTTTGAATGCTTCTTTGAATGAGATCAATGACTCTGTACGTGACAAGCCTAAAGGTTGCAACTTGTTATGGATTACGTCCAGTAAGTGTTGATTGTTCTTGGCATATAGTTTGATGAAAAGGTCATATTGTCCTGTTGTATAATGACACTCAACAACTTCGGGTATTTTTTTCAATGCTTCAGTGACTGCGGGAAACTGTCCGGGAGATTGTAGGAATAAGCCAATATAGGCACATGTTTCATAGCCTACTTTTGTATTGTCAACAATGAATTCAGAGCCTTTGATTACACCCATACTTGTTAATTTCTGAATACGTTGATGAATAGCAGCTCCGGAGACATTGCATTCCCGTGCAACTTCAAGAAATGGCATGCGGGCATTTCCGATGATAAGTTTGAGGATTTTTTCATCCAATTCGTCTAGTTGATGTTGTGCCATGATTTGTGTGTATTTACATAATAGCCTTACAATGCTTTCATTCTCACACAAAAATAAATAAATTAAAACAATATGCCTATTTTAATGTGGTATTTATTTGAAAATTATAATTATTAAAAGATGTTTTAGAGCTATGGGTAAGATAATGCAGGAAAATGTGGAGATCGAATATTTACGAATAACAAATTCTTCACATCCTTTAGTTGAAAAAATTAAGAACACTTATGAGAATTCGTTCCCGGAGGTTGAACGTCGTGATTTCCAGTTGGTGAAAGAGTTGATAGATTACAGTCCCCTGTTTAAAGCATATGCTTTTATAAAAGAGCATGATTATATCGGTTTTTTAACCGCATGGTATTTTGACGAATTTAGATATATAGAGCATTTTGCAATAGATTCAACAATACGTAATGGTGGAATTGGAGGGAAGGCTTTGGCTGCATTTATTACTCAAGATGATTTGCCTATTATCTTAGAGGTTGAATTGCCGGAAGATGAGATGAGTCGGAGGAGGATTGGATTTTATGAAAGATTTGGCTTCAAATTGAATAGTGATGTCTATTATCAGCCACCCTATAGAAAGGGTGAAGAAAAATTAGAAATGCGCTTGATGAGTTTAGGTGATATTGATCAGGGCAAAGACGCTTTTGAGAAAATGAAAGGTTTGATATATACACATGTATATGGAGTGAAATAAAAAAGGCGAAGTTTACTACTTCGCCTTTTTTTATTTTATAAGATTATCAAGTTCCTCTTAAACCAGCAGAGTAGCTGATTTTAAGAGCCCATGCTTCACGAAGTGCCTGTTTGATGTCAGTGATAACCCCCATTTTTGTTTCCCGGTCTGCTTTAATAGACACTGTCATAAATGGTTGGTCTTCTTCTTTCATACTGGATTTTTCCTGAGCAATATAATCTTGAATTTCATGTACTTCAGCAAATGCATCATTTAATTGAATACGTGTTTCAGAACCCATTTGTCCTCTTAATTCTTGAATTGGTTGTCCAACATAGATGAAAGTTACCAATGATTTCTTTTCCAGCTTTTGAAGCTCAGTAGCTTGTGGAGCGCGGAAAATAACCTTTAAAGAAACTTCACGCATAGTTGTAACCATCATAATAAAGAATAGAAAAGCAAATACCAAGTCAGGTAATGATGATGTATTCAATTCAGGCATTTCTTTTTTACCTGCTTTATTAAATTTTCCTGCCATTAGTTTACTCCTCCATAATTTTTAGGTTCAGCTTCCGATATTCGTTGAGGATATACTTCCTGTACGGCGGCCTGTTCTTCTTCACTTAAATCAATAAAGACTTTTCCGAATTGTCTTCTGGAAATATCATCTCTTAATTCGTTGTAAGCAGCAGCCAATTCATTCTGAACATTAATATATGCCTGATACTCAGTTCCACGGTCATTTTGCAATGAGATCACATGGTTCTTTGTAACCATTCTAGTGCCAAAAAAAGGTACGTCTACAGCTATCTTTTCAGGCTTATTCTCGTCGTTATTAGGATTATCAATGAAATCCTTTACTTTATCTTTCAGTTGTGATAATTCGACAAATTCATTGCCGCAGAGAATTTGATTGCTACTGTTTATAAGAACTACCAGCAAGTTTCTCTTTTTAATATCAGTATCTTCTGCTTTGTGATCTTTAGGTACTGGTTGAGGAAGGCGTCGTGCCAATCCACGGTCAGTATCCATAGATGTTGTAATCAAAAAGAAGATAAGCAACATGAAAGCAATGTCGGCAGAGGATGTACCATTAATACCCGGTGTTTTTTTCTTACTACCCATGTCTTTCGTGTTTTACTAATGAATTACTTTTTACTGAAGATTTTCTTTAGACTTCCAACTAATATTGCAATAATAGTCAATGCTGTCAATATGTATATTGAGTAAATCCACATATCAGTAATCTTTAACCAGAAATCAACATTGTGCTTTTGAGCATCAGCACTAAGAACTGGTAGAGGAGTTGGATCACCAATTGAATAACATATAACTAGCATGAGAATAAACAAAATTATTGCTCCTAATCCCAATAAAGCTGATTTAGGTTTAATTTTTAATAATCCGGCAAATTGCCAAATAGCAAAAATTAAAGTACTTACTGTGGTTATTGCAGCCAAAACATACATCCAATTAAGCAATAAACCAGTATAAACAGGTTCTTCCATTTCTGCAGAAGGGTCAATGCTCCCTCCCAGATAGAACATCGCTAGCACGACAATGGTGATAACAGAGCATATCAACAATGTCCAGCTGGATATTTTACGTATTTTAGTAACAGCCATAGTTCAAATTAGTTTTTAAATTTAAGGTCGTATTTAATAACCATGTCAATCAAAGTAATAGAAGCATCTTCCATTTTGTTCAGGATGCCTTCCAATTTGCTTAACAAATAGTTATAGAATACCTGAAGAATCAATGCAACGATAAGACCACCTACAGTTGTAATTAAAGCCACTTTCATACCACCGGCAACAACTGTTGGGCTGATATCACCAACTTGTTCGATTTTGTCGAACGCCATGATCATACCCACAACTGTTCCCAAGAATCCTAAAGAAGGAGCCATAGCGATAAATAATGATACCCAAGAAAGGTTCTTTTCTAAAAGACCACCTTGTACACCACCATAGGAAACGATTGATTTTTCAACAACGTCAATACCTTTGTCAATTCTCATCAAACCTTGATATGCGATAGAAGCAATAGGACCTCTTGTGTCACGAGCGATTGATTTAGCACCTTCTATGTCTCCGCTTTCCAGAGCATCTTCGATACCTTTTAATAATCTGTCAGGATTAACATCCGCTAAATTTAAATAGATAATTCTTTCCAAACAGAAGGCCAAACCCAAAACTAAAGTAATAGCTACTAAACTCATAAAGTCAGCACCACCTTCAATAAATTTGGTTTTTAAAGCTTGGTGCATACCGCTATCAATTGCGGCTTCCTGAGCGAATGCTACTGTAGAGGTTCCAAGGGCGCACAAGCCCAAGAATGCTTTTGCAAATAACTTTTTCATTGTGTGTTTAATTTTTTAAGATTAATAATTCTCTTTTTATTTTAATTTATTTATAATGTTTCTATTCATGGTATTTATACGAACACACATAGCGGAGAGAGCGGGATTCGAACCCGCGATACCCTTTAGGGGTATACACGCTTTCCAGGCGTGCCTCTTCAACCACTCGAGCACCTCTCCCTAGGGTATCATCTCCACAAAACGAGCGCAAAATACGAAAAAAAATGCACTTGCAAACGTTTTAGCGCACAAATCTAAAGTTTTTGATCGACATATTCGTAATATATCGACAAGAAATCCGCTAAAATCAACAACTATATAGTCTTATTAATATTCCTAAACATTTCTAAGCTATTTTTTTGAGTTATAGTAGCGACTTCAGCATATGACAAGTCATATATTTCTGCTATTTTTTCAGCCGTTTTCACTATATATGCCGGCTCATTCCTTTTTCCCCTATAAGGTACAGGCGCTAAATATGGAGCGTCGGTTTCAAGTACCAGGCGGTTTATATCCGTATTTTGTAGCACTTTGGATAAATGGGAATTTTTAAAAGTAACAACTCCATTGATGCCTAATTTGAATCCGGATAATTTTGTGATTTCATTCAGATCATTGTCATCTCCACTGAAACTATGAAATACACCATATAGTTTATCTGCTCCCACTTTATAGATAGAATCAAATACTTCAGCAAATGCCTCCCGCGTATGGATTGATACGGGCAAATTCATGTCAATACTCCATTGGAGCTGCTCTTCAAATACTTTTTTTTGTTCTTTAAAATGGGTCTTGTCCCAATAAAGATCAATGCCTATCTCGCCAATTGCACAATAGGAGCACTTGTTTAAATAGGATTCAATCTGCTTTAATTGTTTGCTATAAGCCTTATTTACACTTGTCGGATGCAGTCCCATCATCGGAAATGCGAATTCTGGATTTTGATCACAAAAAGAAAGCATTCTATTTACTGTAGAAACATCAACATTAGGAAGTAGCAATGTATCGATATTAGCTTCCAATGCATGCGAAATTACATCTTTTTGATCGGCATCAAATTCTTCCAAATAAATATGACAATGTGTGTCTATAAGGCTCATGTTAAACGTTACGATATATTAACTGATTACACACAGATTGTAATAATTCTGTTTTTTCATGCGTTACATTTAATTTATCTAAATGCAAAAAGGCGGTTTGGTAGTATTTCTCCATTTTCTTTTCGGTGAGGTGCTTTAAGTTGAGTTCGTCATAAATCTGACTAATGACAGCAATTTTTTCCGCAGTGTCATATTCTTTTTTGTTAAGCCACTCATTTAAAATATGAGACTGTTCTTTATTGGCCAGTCTAAGCGCATTAATTAACAGAAATGTCTTTTTGTTGCAGGCAATATCTCCACCGATATTTTTTCCAAAAGAATTCGTATTGCCATAAACGTCTAGTAGATCGTCTTTTAGTTGAAACATTAAACCAATATTGATGCCAAATTCATACAAATGGTTTGCATCATTTTCAGGCGCACCACCTAAAATTGCACCGGTTTTCAAACTGCAAGCTAATAGTACAGCCGTTTTTAATCGTATCATTTCTAAATATTCAGCTTCACTAACATCTAAGCGTGACTCGAATTCCATGTCATACTGTTGGCCTTCGCATATTTCGAGTGATGTTTGTGAGAAAATATTCAAAATCTCTTTTAATTTCTGGCTTTCTGTCTCTTCAATTAGTTTATAAGCAAGAATGAGCATTGCATCTCCTGAAAGTATGGCCGAGTTAGCATTCCATACTTTATGGGCTGTTGGCTTTCCACGTCTTTTGTCTGCATTATCCATTAGGTCGTCGTGGAGTAAGGTGAAGTTATGAAAAACTTCTAATCCTAAAGCAGGTTTAATCGCTGATTCAATAGATTCGGAGTAGATATTGCATGCAATAAGAGCTAATGCAGGACGTATCCTTTTCCCTCCCAATGATAAGATGTATTTGATCGGATCGTATAGGCTTTGTGGTTCTCGGATATATTGTAATCGTGCTATTTCCGATTCTATGCGCTGAAGAATTTGTTCTAAAGATAGCATTTGTGTTTGAATAATTAATGTAATAAAAAAGGCTGCAAGATAAAGCAGCCTTTTTCGTTTTTTATTTTAGCTTAGAATTATTGCAATCTAAATGCAATAGGCAAGGTGTATCTTACACGTACAGGCTTACCTCTTTGCTCGCCGGGTGTCCATTTAGGCATAACACTAATAACCCGAAGGGCCTCTCTGTCTAATGAAGGGTCTACTCCGCGTACAACTACTGCATCCACAACAGAACCATCCTTATTAACAACAAACTGACAAGTTACACGTCCTTGAATTCCGTTTTCTTGTGCCATTATTGGGTATTTAATACTTTTCCCCAGCCATTTTAATAACTCAGCTTCTCCACCTGGAAATGAAGGCTGTTTTTCCACAATAGTAAAGATTTGTTGTTCAGACTCTTCCTCTTCTTCCACAATTGTTGGAGCAACATAAGTTTGTACCTGAGCAGCTGTTTGCGTGTCTTCCGAAGAAATAATTTCAATACTTGCAACCTCTACATCATCCTCCACAACGTTCAGAGATTCGAGTTCAACTTGCTGTGGAGCCGGCTCTGGTGGCGGAGGAGGGGGGGTGTCTTCTTGTCTCGTGATCTCTATTTCTTCTTCTGCGATGATGTCAGCAACACCTTCGCTAGCGGTAGCTACCTGGATTTCTGAGCTTCCCCATTCGAAGCCAACGAACAGGACAGCTAAAGCCACCACGATGCCCATAAGGACACTCAGTGTTTTGCCACCTTCCAGATCCGCTTTCGGTGATTTTTTAATTTCCATACTCTTTAATTTAATAGATAATAATGTGTTTTTCTATACTGCAAAAATACAACTTATTTTAGAAAACAAAAATGTAAGGGTATAAAACCGCTCTTTTTTTGCTTTTTTTTACCGAAAATAAGAATGCTTAAATACCTTTTTACAACTTTTTCCGTTTGTGAAACAGGATGCGATATAATAATTGTTGACTGATAAGGATAAAACAGGAGTGTTTTGGATTGACAAAACGTCAGAATTATCGTTCAAGTATCAAAACGTCAATTCAGACCCTCGTAGAATGCGCTAAACGGAGCCGGCCGTGTCCTGCTCCTAAAAATCGGCTGCATTTGAGGGTTAGGGGAATACGGAATGTCAGGAAAAACGATGATCCGCTAACAAGATGATAGGACGAGTTGAAATCATTGCGATGATTTCTCCATGTTGTATTTTTTTCGGTTGATTAGGTTTGCAAAAAGTCAAACTATTTTCATTCGGAATTTTCGATGAAAAAAGGGAGATGTCCGACGGTTTCGTAGAATTTTGACGATTTTTTGCTGTCTTTTGGTGGCTTTTTTCAAAATCATTATAATGAATTTCGGAAATCATCACAATGATTTTCCAAAAATACCGCAATGAATTCGAAAAAACATCGCAATGAAATGGTCGAAAAAGGGCGTTTTTGCTATCTCAACATGACAAAAAAGGTGGGGAATGACAGTTTTTTGTCGATTATTTTAAAAGTACGCGTTAGTAGAAATAGTCGTTTTTTGAACATATGTTACGAAAGCAGCCGATATTTGAGCAAAGTGTATTTTTGATTGCAGTTACGCATTATACTCGTATCTTTGTAATTACTTTATTTGGAATGATGAAGAGAAATATTTGGTGTTTACTTTTTTTGATGCTTCCGCTGATCGTTTCCGCTCAGAATGGAGAGGAGGTCTTTGGTTTTCTTCGCTATCCGGCTTCCGCTCGTGCGAATGCTTTAGGCGGAAATACGGTTGCTCTTATTGAAAGAGATCCGTCTTTAACCTTTCATAATCCCGGTTTATTAGGGGGAGAAATGGATGGGATGATCAATCTGAATTATTTAAACTATATCTCCGATATTAATTGGGGTAGTGTTTTATATTCGCGTGCTCACAAAGAAAGAGGGGCTTGGGCTATAGGAGTCTCTTATATAAATTATGGAGATATTCGGGAAACATTACTTGAAGGAACAATAGTCGGGAATACTTCAGCTAATGATATTACTATCGGCGCCACGTATGCTTATGATTTAAGTGACAATTGGCGAGGGGGTATTACATTGAAATTCCTTTATTCTTCTTTTGCGGATTTCACCTCTACAGGTCTTTGTGCGGATATTGGATTAAGCTATTATGATCCGGATAAAAATTTTTCTGCCGGATTTGTATTAAAAAATATGGGAGCGCAATTATCACCTTATGAAGACGACCGGCAAAGATTGCCCTGGGATATTCAGGTAGGTATTACAAAAAAGATGAATCATGCGCCTATCCGTTTCTCTTTGACGGCAATGTATCTTGATCGTTGGGAATTCAACTATATTGATAATACAAGTGAAGAGGTATCTTCTGATACTTTTTTTGAAACCTTTGCAAAGCATTTAATTATAGGAGTGGATTTTATTCCTTCGGAAAATTTTTGGATAGGAGTAGGATTTAATCCGAAGAAAAATATGGATATGAAGTTGCAGAACGGAAATAAACTCGGCGGTTTTTCTGCCGGGGCAGGTGTGAAAATTCGCATGTTTGATGTGGGTGTTTCTGTGGCTCGTTATCATCCATCTGCAACATCACTCATGTTGAGTGTATCTGCCACATTAGCTGATTTTAAATAATAAGTAACCGGAATAGATTGATGAAAAAAATAATAATAGCCATGGATGGCTATTCCTCCAGTGGAAAAAGTACAATGGCCAGAAGTTTGGCGGAAATGATTGGCTATACCTATGTAGATACAGGTGCAATGTATCGAGCGGTTACGCTATATTGTTTACAGAATGACCTGATCCGTTCCCAAGAAGTAAATGAAGAAGAAATAAAACAGGCTTTACCTTATATTAATATCAGTTTTTGTATTAATAAAGAAACAGGACGTCCCGAAACTTTTCTAAATGGAGAAAATGTAGAAAAAGAAATACGAAGCATGAAAGTGGCTAATCATGTTAGTACAATTGCAGCATTGCCTTATGTGCGTCAGGCTTTAGTCGCTATGCAGCAGAAAATGGGGGAAAAGAAAGGGCTGGTTATGGATGGTCGTGACGTTGGTACGGTTGTTTTCCCTGAGGCGGAACTGAAAATATTTGTTACTGCTGATCCGGAAATAAGAGCACGTCGTCGTTATGAGGAGTTAATAGCTAAAGGGACTCCAGCCTCCTTTGAAGAGGTGTTGACTAACATAAAAGAGCGTGATCACATGGATACAACACGTACGGAAGGCCCATTGAAAAAGGCATCCGATGCACTTGTCTTGGACAATTCAGATATGACAATCAATGAACAAATGGAATGGTTGCTTGTTCAATATAAAAAGAAGGTTGGCGATTAACTAATAATCTCTGATAAAAAAGTGTTAATGGTTGAAATCGAAATAGATAAAGATTCAGGTTTCTGCTTTGGTGTTGTAACTGCGATTGAGAGTGCGGAGAAAGAGCTCAAAAATTCAGAAATACTTTATTGTCTTGGAGATATTGTTCATAATAATCTCGAGGTAGAGCGATTAAACGCATTAGGTTTGCATACGATTAATCATGAGGAACTGCAATCGTTGCAAGATGCAAAAGTGCTATTGAGAGCGCATGGAGAACCACCCTCAACTTATCAGATAGCTCGCCGTAATCATATTACCCTTATTGATGCAACATGTCCTGTTGTGTTAAAGCTGCAACGTAAAATAAATACATGCTATAAAGAGACGCGTGAAAACCAAACACAATTGGTTATTTATGGTAAAAAGGGACATGCTGAAGTCAACGGTTTAGTTGGTCAGACGGAAGGAACAGCCATCGTTGTTGAGAATCTGAATGATTTGGAGAAACTGGACTTTAGTCGGGGCATTTGTCTGTTTTCACAAACAACAAAGTCTTTAGATGGTTTTAAGACTATAGTTGATGAAATAAAACGTCGGATACAACCTGGTATTCAATTTGATTACTATGATACCATTTGCAGACAAGTCGTGAATCGCCTGCCAAATATCAAGGCATTTGCGGCTAACCACGATTGGATCTATTTTGTAGCAGGAAAGAAAAGTTCTAATGGACAAATGCTTTTTGAGGAGTGTTTGAAAACAAATCCTCATTCGGTTTTTATAACCGGTCCTGACGAAATAACCGAACCGCTACCCTCTTTTGTGAAGCGAGTGGGTATATGTGGGGCTACATCTACTCCGAAATGGCTAATGGAAGATGTGGCAACGCGTATTCAGGCTTTAAATAATGGATAACTTCCCTATAAATGATTTAATTAAGAATAAACAAATAAGAAATGGATGCATGTCGTGATATTTCTTATTTTTGCATACGAATAAAGGCATAAAGATTATGAGTGCGATAAAGACGATTGGCATCTTAACCTCCGGAGGTGATGCACCCGGGATGAATGCTGCGATTCGTGCGGTAACCCGTTCTGCTATTTATAATAATATTGCAGTAAAGGGAATTTACAGAGGATATAAAGGACTTATCCTGGATGAAGTAGAAGAATTCAAAACTCAAAACGTAAGTAATATAATTCAACGGGGAGGGACAATCTTAAAAACTGCCCGTAGTGAAGAGTTCCGCACACCGGAGGGGCGTCAGCAGGCTTTTGAATGTTTGCAAAAACATGGGATTGATGCTTTAGTGGCTATCGGTGGTGATGGGACATTGACAGGCGCGCGCATCCTGGCTCAAGAATTCGGCATCCCTATTGTTGGACTTCCCGCTACTATTGACAATGATTTGTATGGAACAGATGTGACGATTGGTTATGATACCGCATTGAATACGATTATCGAATGCGTGGATAAAATACGGGATACGGCCAACTCGCATGATCGGCTTTTCTTTGTTGAAGTTATGGGGCGTGATGCCGGCTTTCTTGCGTTGAATGGAGCCATTGCAACAGGAGCTGAAGCGGCTATTATTCCGGAAATATCCAGAGAGAGAGATCAACTGGCAGAATTAATAGAACATGGGTTCCGTAAATCAAAGAATAGCAGCATTGTTTTAGTGGCAGAAAGTGAAGCGACAGGAGGTGCTATGGGTGCTGCCGAACGTGTAAAGAAACAATATCCGCAATTTGATGTGCGGGTAACTATTTTAGGGCATATTCAACGTGGGGGATCTCCTTCCGCACAAGATCGGATTTTAGCAACAAGGATGGGAGTATGTGCTATTGATGCATTATTAGAAGATCAACGTAATGTAATGATTGGAATCCAGAACGAAGAAATTGTTTATGTACCTTTCTCTAAAGCGATCAAAAATCATAAACCAATAAATCAGGACTTATTGCGAATACTGAATATCTCCTCGATATAATAAAATCGAAAATGAAAAGTGGGAAATTGAAAATTATAACTCTTATTTCATTTTCAATTTCCCACTTTTCATTTTCAATTATTCCCCGTTATTTTCCCTTTTGTTTCAACCATTCCTTCGCCGTAGCATCCAGCTTTTCGTACCAATCTTTCCCAAACTTCCGGATAAGCGGCTCTTTCAAAAATTGATAAACAGGAAGATTTTCCTTTCGTCCGGCTATTTCTGCTGCTCTGCATATACTCCAGCGATTATAATTAATCGCACTGAAAGTCTCGTATCTATTTATACGAATCGGATAAAGATGGCAGGAAACGGGCTTCAGGAAATCAATTTTCCCTTCCCGAAAAGCTTTTTCTATCGCACAGCGACAAATACCTTCTTTGTCATAGCAGGTGAAGACACAATCTTTCCCATTCACAATGGAGGTGACGGTTTCACCCCCTTCGTCAATGTAAGCTACACCCTGTTTTTTGATCACAGCTTGTGCTTCGGAAGATAAATCATCCCATATCACAGGTAGAATGTGTTGCAATATGGCTAATTCTTTTTGCTCTAAAGGGGCGCCGGCATCACCTTCGATACAGCAAGCCCCTTTGCATTGTGAAAGATCGCAAAGAAACTGACGTTCTACCAAGTCAAAACTGACTAATGTATCATCGATCTGAAGCACGATTATTAGGGATTAATAGTTAATCGTTAATAAGATTTTTACCACTCATATCTTTTGGTTGCTCTATACCCATAATATGTAGGATAGAAGGAGCTACATCAGCCAGAATACCGTTTTCAACTTTAGCTGATTTGTTTTCTGTAACGAAAACAAAAGGAACCGGATTCAGTGAGTGTGCCGTATTAGGTGAACCATCTTCATTTAATGCATGATCGGCATTTCCATGATCCGCGATGATGATAGCCTCATAGCCGTTAGCTTTTGCAGCTTCCACAGTGTCATGCAAGCAAGCATCAACAGCGACAACAGCTTTTTCAATCGCTTCATAGATCCCTGTGTGACCTACCATATCACCGTTTGCGTAATTGACTACAATAAAGTCGAATTTTTGTGTATTGATCGCTTCAACTAATTTTTCATTGACACCATAAGCGCTCATTTCCGGTTTCAGGTCATAGGTAGCTACTTTTGGTGAAGGCACCAAAATGCGTTCTTCACCAACATAAGGCTCTTCACGGCCGCCATTGAAAAAGAAAGTAACGTGTGCATATTTTTCTGTTTCTGCGATATGTAGCTGAGTTTTGCCCAGACTTGCCAGATATTCTCCAAGCGTATTATCCACATTATCCTTATCAAAGAGGATTTTCAAACCGGTAAAGTTTGCATCATACGGAGTCATCGTGAAGTATTTTAAACCCGGAATGGTTTTCATACCCTGCTCAGGCATATCCTGTTGAGTCAGAACGATAGTCAACTCTTTTGCCCGGTCGTTCCGGAAATTAAAGAAGATAACCACGTCACCCTCTTCAATAGTTGCTATTGGTTTTCCGTTTTCAACATGGACAATCGGTTTGATAAACTCGTCAGTTACGCCATCGGCATAAGATTCATCCATTGCTTTAACCATGTCTTCCGATGGTTTTCCGACACCGTTAACCAGCAGATCATAAGCCTCTTTAACGCGTTCCCAACGTTTGTCGCGATCCATCGCATAGTAGCGACCAATGATTGACGCAATCTTTCCGCCGGTTGTCTTCAGATGGTCTTCCAATTCCTGGATAAACCCTTTGCCACTTTTAGGATCGGTGTCACGGCCATCCATGAAACAATGTACATAAGATTTGGAAATACCGTATTCTTTAGCAATATCAGTCAGTTTGAAAAGGTGTTCCATAGAACTGTGAACGCCTCCGTCAGAAACTAATCCCAGGAAATGAATTTGTTTGTTGTTTTCTTTTGCATAGCTATAAGCCGCCTTGATTTCAGGGTTGTCCATAATCGTATTGTTACGACAAGCGATATTGATTTTTACCAAATCCTGGTAAACAACGCGTCCGGCACCGATATTCAGGTGTCCCACTTCGGAGTTCCCCATTTGCCCGTCAGGTAAACCTACATTTTCACCAGAAGCCTGTAATTGTGAATGCGGATAATTCTCCAATAGATAATCCCAATAAGGAGTAGGCGTATTAAAGATCACATCGTCTTTGCCTCCGTCACCAATTCCCCATCCGTCACAGATGATAAGTAGCGCTTTTTTGCTCATAGCTGTATAATATTAATTTATTTATATTTTCGTATTCACTTTTCCGGGCGCAAAGATAACGAATTCTGTTGTATATTTGCCTCTACCCAGGGATTAGTTTGTGGTAAATGGAGAAGAAAATACATGATAATGAATTAGGAACGATCCTGCTACGTAAAGGAGCGCGGTATAAACGATATACACTGAAAATTTCCGAAGGAGAAATAGTCGGTACTATGCCGCTACACGGAAGTGAAGCCAAAATGAAGGCCTTTATAGAAGAAAAGCGGACCTATTTGCTGCAAATGCTTCTCAAGAATCCTCCTCCCGTTTTATTGGACGATACAACAGAACTTCAACTGGCAACTTGCCGATTACAAATCCAGCGCGCGGAAAGAAAGAATATCCGTACTGTTTTAAAAGATGGCCTGCTTACCGTTACCTGTCCGTTTTCTGTGGATTTCAAGGAAGAGCGTATCCAGCAACTGCTTCGGGAGATTATTAAGAATGTTTCTCGTCATGAGGCGAAACGTGTACTGCCCGGCCGTTTGGATCAGTTAGCGCGACAGCATGGTTTTGCCTATACCGAAGTAAAGATAAACAGCAGTAAAACCCGTTGGGGAAGCTGTACCTCCCGAAAGAGCATCAACCTGTCCCTCTTCCTGATGCAATTGCCTTGGCATCTGATTGACTATGTCTTGTTGCATGAATTATGCCATACCGTAGAGATGAATCACAGCGAACGATTCTGGCTGTTAATGAATAAAGTCACCGGTAACAAGGCAAAAGCGTTGCGGAAAGAGCTAAAAGGATATCATGTTTTAAAATAAGAAGCGAGCTGACCGTTTTAGATCATCTTTTTGCGATATGTTGACGTATCGTATGGTATAATGCACGGGTATGCTCACTATCACTACAGTTTAAGATAATGATCTCATCTTTGTAAGTCCGGAGCAATAAATAAGGCGAATAATCACCATTCAGATAGAGTTGGCATTGTCCTAAATCTTCTAAAATGAATATGCCTTTTCGTATGGGGCCCAATGTTAATCCTCCGGAACGGAGTCGTATTTTGGGTAGCGTCTCAGCTAATTCAACCGCTTTTATGTCTTGCAAACGGATGTTGTGTCCGTATATACTGGAGATGCATACCTTGCTTTCTTTTATTTCGGTTTTATTGGGTAGAGCAACATACATTATGGCAAGCAAGATTAGTGCTACCGGTAATATAATCAGCAACTCTGTATTGGATATAGATGCCATACAGATTGAAATAAGGCTGGAAATCAATGTTGTAATCATTATAGTATCGATGCCATAAGAATTAACGATTCTCCAAATATAAGAAAACCTTACATAATATTGAACCGAGATTGTCAGAATTAACATATCTGACCAGTAAATAGTTGTCTGCTATAAGGTTGTGTTTTTGTCTGAATATCGTTCTGTTTTCTTTAGTATAAAATTCCTGTTTCTATCGTATTATTTTCCAGAATCTTAC
>JAJDIA010000021.1 GCA_030266465.1 Parabacteroides sp. OttesenSCG-928-G21
ACGATTATAGGAATTCGTTGTATAACTCTTGCACAAAAATCACATTAATCTTATACTCACGTTAAGCTATCACTCCACTTTCAACATCTGTTTTTCCTGTTGTCTCTTTTTAGCCCTTAAATAACTATTATAGCTGCCAAAACCTGCACGTAAAATTAAATCCAAGTTATCATACTTCCGATTTGAAGTTTTCTCCAGCAATTCCTCCAGTTCATTCAGCCGGCAAGTATTGATAAAGTGGCTGAAATTCATCCCATAATTCCGATTGATAAAAGTGGATAAATAAGTACGATTGGTTTGAAGCGGGGCGGTTATATCCGTAATCTTGAGATCATGTTTCAAATAAGGCTTATTCGAGTAGATATAACGTTCGAATTTCTGCCGGTTAAGGTCAGCGATGTTATAGACTTCCTGAATACCGGTCTCCTGTCCCTCATCATTTTCCTCAGTCGTATATAACAACACATATTGCCCTGTTGTCGTATAATAACATAATACCACCTGCTGGATAACAATTAAGCATATCGGCACATATAATGTCAAGGAATCCATAAGGGTCTGCCGAGGAATAAAAACAACCATAAACGGCAATATCAGCAAAATGAATGACAATCCTAAAAACAGATACATCCAGTTAAGTGAGGCTTTTTCTTCATCTGCCGAAATATTATCCACCTCTTTCCGGTAACGCCAAAATCTATAGATACCGAGAGCTAAATATACAACGCTATAAACAGCACGCACAAGATGCCTGGAATTAGCCAGTGTAGAAAAAGCCTCATATCCCTCTACGATTCCACCACGACTATTTACTACCTCAAGTTGTTTTTCAAAAGGAATAAAAAAGGAGCAAACCAACAAAGTGATGGCCAATACAAAGGGAGGAACATAATGCCAATATGAAAATTTATCGCTTTCCAGATGGGTAATAGTAAATGTAATATGATAAAAAACAACCTGTAAAACGACATAACTTAAATAGTGCACACTACTAAACACTATAAACCACTGCGGATAAAAGACATAAAAAAATGTACCTCCCCAAATAAAAACAAAACAAAGAAGATAAAAGAACAATAAAGTCAGCACCTTTTTGTCTGCAAGTTTTTCTCCAACCTGTTCACTTTTATACAGAACCAGGATACATGCCAATGCCGAAAAGATCGGAAGCAGATAGACAAATGCCTGTAATATGTTAACTTCCGGCGACATCATTGGCATTTTGTTTTATTGTTGTATCCACATTCACCTGATTGTTATCATCTTCCGGCATAATATGAGGTATTAAAATTGCATTCTTAGCACGGCTATAGCTTCGATAACTCCCAAAGCCGACTAAGGGCAAAAGTTCTCTTAATGTCATTTTTGAATAGGGTAAATATCCTTGTAATTCTTTCAGTTCTCTTAATCGCCAATCATTCATATATCGGCTGAAATTAACTTCAAACTGTTGATTGATAAATGTAGACAGTGTAGTTCTGTTTATCTGTAAAGGCTCTGTTAGATCTGTAATTTTAAACGTTGAACAGAGATATGGCTTATGTATTTGGATATATGCTTCAAAACTTTCCTTTTCCAGCTTACCGACAAAACCAGGAAGGGTTGGTAATACAATAACAGGTTCTCGTTTTAACAAATGTGGCTCTGCATTTTCCTCTTTTTTTCTTAAAACTTTTCTTACAGGAACCAGCTGATAATCTTGTTTTATAATGTATACAGCCAATGTTACCTGTTGGTAGATCAGAGCTATTATACTAATTATCAATGGCAGTAAAGCGACATGCCAGTTAAAGTGTCCCACAATAAGTATAAGAGGCATAATGGATATAACAATAGCAAAATGTAATATTCTTTGAAGTTTTTCGGTAGAATAATCTACCACAACCGTTAGTTCTTTTTTTTGCGCATGACGATAGCGATACAACCGATGAAAAGAAAGGGCCATATATATGGCATTAAAAACCAGTCCAACAGGCATTTTTATTTCTAAAAAAAGAAAGTAATAACGATGCCTTCCACTTGGTATTTCATTTTGTAAAAAGAACGGTTCATATAATTCGCGCGGAATGAAAAAGCTCCAAAACACAATTATCATAGTCAGCAAAAAAGGAAATAAATAATGAAAATTAGAGAAGTGTTCGGATTCCTTTATGCGCGTAAGCACATACACATAGTTGTAAAAAAATATGACTATGGAAAAATAAAAGAATGTCAGCCCGGACTGTATGAAGATATATGAATTGATGTTGTATTGCTTGAATAGTAAGCCCAACCAACATAAACCCATAGAAAAAAAATAAAACACCAATGTAAATTTCAGGTCCTGTTCTAACAAACGAACTTTTTCTTTCAAGGTCAAACCTATCATCAAAGCACAAACGAAAGAGACAATCATTGGTGCCGTCATCACAATGACATTTATCAAATCATTATAGTCCAACATATAGCAAATATAGCCATTTATTTATACTTGAACGATTTGTCCTATAAAATTTACGGTTAACACAAGCATGTAGTATCGGATTTGTACAAATCGCCTATTCTTTTTTTACGATTTGACATCTTTGACACTTATAAGAAAAGTACTTTTAGCGTGTAATCACGGAAAGCATTATATTCTTTCCGTAATATTACATCTCTATTCTCTACATCTTCATAGAAAACCGGTATTCGATGTCTCGAATTAGCCCACTAACCATTACATCATACCCTGAAAAAATTCCGGGACGTATTTTAAAAAGCATTTGAGCCGGATTCTATGAAGTGTGAGAGATTTCATCCAGCAATTCTCGCATAGACTTTTTTAGTACCGGATGTATTAAGGCAGGAGCTATTTCCGTAAGCGGTTCTAAAACGAATTTTCGTTTGTGCATTAGTGGGTGAGGTAGTGTTAAAATAGGTGTTTGCATAACTCGGTCATCAAACAACAACAGGTCTATATCTATACTACGATCATGATATACTCCATCCTCTGATTTTTCAATTCTACCCATTCCCAACTCAATCTGCCGGGTTTCCTTCAGTAGTTCTTCCGGAGTAAAATCAGTATCCAATAGTAAAACGGCATTTAAGAACGTATTTTGAGAAGTAAAGCCCCAAGGTTTGGTTTCATAAACAGAAGAAAGGGCAAGAACATCTCCCACCCTTTCTGCTAACAATGCTACAGCTTGTGTTATATTGCTGTACTTGTCTTCAATATTTGATCCTAAGCCTATATATACTTTCGGCATAGTTAAATAATAAGCATAGCATCCCCATAAGCACCAAAGCGATACTTCTGCTGAATTGCTTCTTTATAAGCCCTCATAATCAAGTCGTAACCACCGAAAGAAGCTGTCATCATCAACATTGTTGATAATGGCATATGAAAATTCGTCACCATACGCGTAGCTACCTTAAACTCATACGGAGGGAATATAAATTTGTTGGTCCATCCCTCAAATTCTTTCAGGTGCCCATCTGTACTTACAGCCGTTTCCATCGCACGCATAACGGATGTTCCTACGCCACATACATGCCGGTGATCATCAATTCCCGTATTAACGATATCAGCCACTCCCTTGGTGATATTCATCTGTTCCGAATCCATTTTGTGTTTAGTCAGATCCTCAACATCAATATCCCGGAAGTTACCCAAGCCGGAATGAACGGTCAGAAAAGCGAAACGACAATCTTTTATCTCCAGACGTTTCAACAATTCACGGCTAAAATGCAGTCCGGCCGCAGGAGCAACAACAGCTCCTTCTTCCGATGCGAAAATGTTTTGATACCAATTTTCATCTTCCGGCTCTACCGGACGATCAATATATCTGGGAAGTGGCGTTTCGCCCAACGCATATAATGCTTTCTTAAAATCGTCATGATTGCCATCATACAAAAAACGAAGAGTCCGCCCGCGGGAAGTCGTATTGTCAATCACCTCTGCCACCATCGAGTCATCCTCTCCAAAATAAAGTTTATTGCCTATACGGATTTTACGTGCAGGATCCACCAAAACATCCCATAAGCGTAATTCTTCATTCAATTCTCTCAAAAGAAAAACTTCGATACGGGCACCTGTCTTTTCTTTATTTCCATATAAACGTGCCGGAAAAACTTTAGTGTTGTTAAAAACAAAAACATCTTTTTCACTAAAATATTCCAGAATATCTTTAAAAACACGATGTTCTATATCGCCCGTTGTGCGATTAATCACCATCATTCTTGATTCATCCCTGTTCCTTTCAGGATGCAAGGCTATAAGTTCTGATGGCAGATCAAATTTAAATTTCGAAAGCTTCATACTTTATATATTTTATTATTCTTTTATTTCGTTCTTAATATTTTCGTCTAAAAAATGATCGATTTCATCTACCGACATACATTTATCCAATGTTATCTCCCCGATGCGCGTTCTTTCCAAAGCAATAAGGTGAGCTCCCGAATCAAGCGCCTCCCCTATATCCCTTGCCAACGCCCTTATATAAGTTCCCTTACTACAAACCACGCGAATTTTTACTATCGGCAATTCACAGGAAAGCAACTCTATTTCATCAATAACTAATGTTTTAGCCTTCAGTTCAATTTCCTGCCCTTCCCGTGCAAATTCATAAGCACGCTTTCCTTCCACTTTACAGGCTGAAAAAACAGGAGGTACCTGTTGAATTGTTCCTATAAATGACTGTAATACATCCTCTATCAACTGCCGGGTAATATGGGCTGTCGGATAAACCGCGTCAACCTCTTTTTCCAGATCAAAAGAAGGAGTCGTTTCGCCCAGTTTTAATGTAGCAATATACTCTTTATCCTGATACTGAAATTCATCTATTCGTTTTGTCGCCTTTCCGGTACATACAATCATCACACCTGTGGCTAACGGGTCTAATGTGCCGGCATGACCAACTTTTATTTTTTTTATCTTTAATTTTCGCGATAGCTTGTAGCGAAATTTATTTACCAAATCAAACGAAGTCCATTCATAAGGCTTGTTAAAACAGAGTACTTCTCCAGCTATAAAATCCATAAACCACTAATTGATTAATGAATATACAATAGCAAGCGCTCCCGCTATCACGCAATAGTATGCAAAATAAATCAACTTCCCTTTCTTCACCAGATTTATCATCCATTTACAAGCAATCGTACCCGAAATAAACGCGGCTAAAAAACCCACAACCAATGCTGTAGCAGAAATCCCTGATGCTTCAGGAGAAAAACCTCCTTTTATCAAATCCAGAAAAGCCTCGCCCAAAATAGGTATAATCACCATTAAAAAAGAAAATTTCGCTACTTGTTCTTTCTTATTTCCTAATAACAGTCCCGTTGCAATTGTTGAACCCGAGCGCGATAAACCCGGCAAAACAGCACATGCCTGAGCAAGCCCGATAATAAATGCATCCTTAAACGATATTTCCTCTTTCTGACGAGGTTTGGCATAATAGGAAAAAGCCAATAAAGCAGCAGTCAACAATAACATACATCCCACCAATAATAACCCACTGCCAAAAAGTTCCTCCACATAATCTTTGAAGAATACCCCGACAATTCCCACCGGAATCATCGATAACAGTATTTTGCACACCATCTGCATATCCGCATTCCACTTGAAGCTAAAAAAGCCTTTAAAAAGAACGGCTATTTCACTCCAAAGAACAACGATAGTACTTAAAACGGTTGCTGAATGAACAGCGATAGCAAAAGTGAGATTTTCTTCACCACTCATACCGAACAATACACTACCAATAGTCAAATGTCCGCTACTACTAACCGGAAGAAATTCTGTAAGTCCCTGAACTATACCTAAGATTAAGGCCTCAATCCAACTCATACTGCTGTTCTATCCTTATTTTTTACTGTTTTTCACTATGCCAACGATCATTAAGCCAAAGCCAATGATTGTCACAATAGGTGCGATTACTATCCTGCGGGTATTGAAAATTTCCGGATTAAAAGAAACCTCATCCTGGGATCCTCCGCCACTCATCAAAACAAATCCAATGATAATAACCAATATAGCAATACCTATCAGGATGAAATTTTCTTTACCAAAAGCAAAATCTTCTTTAGCCATTTTATTTTTATTTTACATATAATACAACTTATCACCGCCGGTTCGCAGGTATTTATTTACAGCAAATACGGTAGCTACAACCGACAACAAAACACCAAGCAACAGCACTGTTACAAACACCAAAATCAAAGTCGGCAAATCCAGAATTTGCACAAACCCTCTCAATTCATTCTGCAAATAATACAACGCACCTGTAAGCATCAATATTGCCAGCACCGCCGCCAAAATTCCACTCACCACATTATACCGGACAAAAGGAGCCCGAATAAAACCAGGCGTCGCACCCACCAACTTCATTGTATGAATTAAAAATCGCTTGGAATATATTAATAAACGGATCGTATTCCCTATCAAAACAAATGAAATAGCCATCAACATAGCCGCCAGTATCAATAGAATAATGCCCATACGGGTCATATTGGAATGAACCAGCTCCATCATATCTTTTCGATACAAAAGCTCAGACACCGATGTATAAGACTGTATTTGTTTTTCGATCATTGCCAGACTGTCCGGATTGGCGTAAGCAGAATGAAGCTTCACTTCTATAGAGGCCTGCAAAGGATTAAATCCCAGAAACGTTTCAGGGTTCTCGCCCAATTCTTCTTCCAACTCCTTAGCTGCCTGTTCTTTTGATATATATTCCGTAGATTTTATAAAAGGCAATTCATCCAACTGTTTTTGCATACGTTGAATATCCGTCTCTTTCTGGTTATCTTTTAAAAGAATCGAAAAAGAGATATTCTCCTTTACATAAACAGATAATTTATTACCTAATAATCCAAACAGACAAATAAGACCTAAAAGGAAGAGTACAAGTGCAATACTGATAATAGAGGTAAGCCGAGAATTAAAGAAAGAGTAAGTATTAACCTTTTTGTCACCCATCAGACTGCGCTCTAAGTAGTTAAACGAACGGGGAAGTTAGCACGAAGCAACACTTCCCCTAATTTTTCTGCAAAATAACAAAATAATAACGGAATAGCCGTGAAATTACAATTCTTTAACGATTGCTTCTGTCGGCTCTCCAAACAAGGTAGCAGAAGAGCTACCCGTAATACGCACATCGACATATTGCCCTACCCGATAATTACGTTTATCAAATATTACTACTTTGTTTTGACTGGTACGCCCGAATAACTGTTCCCGTGAGCGCTTTGAGAAACCTTCCACCAAAACTTCAAAAACTTTCCCTATATCTCTTTTATTACTTTCTTCCGACAATTGATTTTGCAGGTCGATCATGCCTTGAAGTCGCCTGATCTTTTCCTCTTCAGGAACATTATCCGCCAAGTTCTTTGCGGCATAAGTTCCGGGGCGCTCCGAATATTTGAACATAAAGGCACTGTCATAGCCTACTTCGCGCATAAGAGAAAGCGTATCCTGATAATCCTCTTCCGTTTCGAAATGAAAACCACAGAAAAGATCCGTAGAAATACCACAGTCCGGCAGATATCGTTTTATAGCCGCAATCCGATCAAGATACCATTCCCGCGTATACTTCCTATTCATTAATTTTAAGATTTTCGAACTCCCTGACTGAGCCGGCAAATGTATATGTTTGCAGATGTTATGGTATGCTGCTATCACCCGCAGCGTATCGTCACTCATATCTTTCGGATGGGAAGTTGTAAACCGGATGCGCATGCCCGGAGCCTCTTTAGCCACTTTCTCCAGCAATAAAGGGAATGTAATCGGATCGCCATCCCCGGTTTCAAACAAATAAGAATTGACATTTTGTCCAAGCAGCGTTACCTCTTTAAAGCCTTTATTACGCATATCACGGACCTCATTCAATATGCTTTCCACGTCCCTGCTACGCTCACGTCCACGCGTATAAGGCACAATACAATACGTACAAAAATTATTACAGCCACGCATGATAGAGATGAAACCGGAAATCCGTAATCCACCTACCTTTAAAGGGATCACATCTTTATATGTCTCTTGCGTAGAGAGTTCTACATTAATCGCTTTTTCTCCTTTTTCAACCGAACCTATCAAATTAGGAAGATCCAAATAAGAATCCGGACCGACTACCAAATCAACTTTATGCACATTGATCAACTCCTCTTTCACCCGTTCAGCCATACAACCTAAAACACCGATAATCAGTGACGGCTTTTTTCGCTTTAACGACTGGTAATATTGCAATCTCCCGTAAACTCTTTGCTCTGCATTATCCCGGACCGAACAAGTATTTACGAATATAGCATCCGCCTCCTCTATATTTTCAGTCAAGGCATAAGCAGACATCTCCATGATCGATGCAACAACCTCACTATCTGCCACATTCATCTGGCAGCCATAGGTTTCAATAAACAACTTTTTCTCTTCTTTTTCGGCTACTGATTTTAAGTCAGCGCTCTTTGATAAATTAATCATTCTTTTACTAATAATGTTTAAAATTCTTCTATTTGTTTAGAAAAATTGGCTAAATATTTGTTTGGCTCAAAACCTATCAATATATTTGCCTCTGAAAAACGTAAATTTTTTCATAGTTAAGGTTTTGGTTAAATCGAATAAGGGTGGCTGTGAAGTTGCCCTTATTATTTTTATACCGATAGCGTTTATTTCATTTTATAATATCTATCTTTGGAGTACAAAAGTAATTAAAGTTATGGATAACGCAGGTGATTGGTTATATATTATTCTACTGGCTGTTGCAGGGATAAGTGGCTTGTTTAGCTCCGCCCGTAAGAAAAAAGAACAATCTCCATCTAACCACCCACATCCTGAAACCAACTCCGAAGAGACCGCATCCGAGTCCAAAAGTTTTTGGGAAACATTTGAGGAGATGCAGCAAAAAGAAACGCCCGCTAATCCTCCTACCCCTACACGCAAACAAATTCAACCTACGCCGCTGACCACCTCATACGATTCCATAAAAAAGGAAGGCGCAAGGCAAATCAAGCAAGAATCGTTTTTTGAGGAAGAGACTATAGCCGATGAAAAATCTGCATTAGTACCTGATAATCTTTTTCAAGATGTCGATGAACTAAAAAAAGCTGTTCTCTTTTCAGAAATACTCAATCGCAAGTATTAACTGTTTCTCTTTTTATTTATTCACACCGTGCCTCATTTTGTCGGAGAGCTCCCAAGTTTTTATTTTTCAGCATACTACATTTCCATCTAAATGATGTGTTATTTTCTTCAGCATGAAATCGACATTTCTATTCGATTATTTTTCAGTTTATTACGAATGTTTCTTGTTGCCGACAATTGTCGGCAATATAGACGATAACTGTCGGCAAGCTTGTCGATAATTATCAGCAGGCTTGCCGATAACTATCGGCAGAATTGTCGACAATTGTCGGCAAACAATTTCAATACAACAAAAATTCGGAAAGATTGAGATGAAAACCAAAACAGAATGCAATGAAATGCACAAGGGAAACTATACCTTTCAAAAGGCACCGGAAAACGATCCTTCATCGGATTATTTATCTCAAACGTACATTAATATAATTCTTTTTAATACCTTTGCGCCGAAAAACGAGACGTAAATATTTTTATATAAATCCAAATTATCATGGCATTAAAATTCATGACAGCTGAGGAAGCTGCCTTACTCGTTAAGCATGACGACAATGTAGGTTTTGGAGGTTTTACTCCTGCCGGATGCCCGAAAGTAGTTCCTGCTGCGATCGCTAAAAGAGCAGAAGAAGAACATGCAAAAGGCAATCCTTTTCAAATCGGAATGTTTACCGGTGCATCTACCGGAGATTCTTTAGACGGAGCTTTGGCACGTGCCAAAGCCATTAAGTTTCGCACACCTTATCAGTCGAACAAGGATTTACGCGCATCTTTAAATGCACGCGAAACACAGTATTTCGATCTTCACTTATCTGAACTGGCGCAAAATCTGCGTTATGGATTCTTAGGCAAAGTTAATGTAGCCATCGTTGAAGCTTCTGATGTTACGGAAAATGGCGAAATTGTACCTACTTGTGGTGTAGGTATTGCGCCTACTGCTTGTAATATGGCAGACGTTGTTATTGTTGAGCTGAATGACAGACACCCGAAAGAAATGCGTGGTATGCACGATATCTACGAACCGGCTGATCCGCCTTATCGTCGTGAAATACCTGTTTACAAGCCATCCGATCGTATTGGTACCCCCTATATAAAAGTTGACCCTTCTAAAATTGTAGTCGTAAAAACAAGTGTTTCTAATGACGGTAGCCCATTTGCACCGATAGATGACGTTACGATGGCGATTGGCCGTAATGTTGCGGAGTTTTTGGTTAACGAAATCAAAGCCGGACGTCTACCTAAAGAATTCGTTCCGTTGCAAAGTGGTGTAGGCAATGTGGCCAACGCTGTACTTGGATGCATGGGCGCCAATGAAAGCATTCCGGCATTCAACGTATATACCGAAGTTATTCAGGATGCAGTTATTACCCTGATGGAAGAAGGACGCGTTAAATTTGCCAGCGGTTGTTCATTAACCGTGAGCAATGAAGTAATTGATAAAATCTACGGAAACCTCGGTTTCTTTAATGATAAGATCCTGCTTCGTCCGCAAGAAATCTCCAATAATCCGGAAGTTGCCCGTCGTTTGGGATTGGTAACAATCAACACGGCACTTGAAGCCGATATTTTCGGTAATATCAACTCTACTCACGTTTCCGGTACGCGTATGATGAATGGTATCGGTGGTTCCGGCGACTTTACCCGCAACGGTATGCTGTCGATATTCACGACTCCTTCTACAGCGAAGGGTGGTAATATCAGTGCATTTGTTCCGATGGTTTCTCACCTGGATCACAGTGAGCACTCCGTGAAAATAATCATTACGGAATATGGTGTGGCTGACTTACGCGGTACATCTCCAATCCAACGTGCGAACAGCATTATTGACAATTGTGTTCACCCGGATTATCAACCGTTGTTACGTGAATACCTCAACATGGGTATAAAAGGTCATACACCTCAAAATCTGAAATGTTGCTTTGCTTTCCATAATGAATTGGCAGAAAGCGGTGATATGCATAATGTAGACTGGAGCAAGTATAATAAGTAATTATACAAAACTTTAAAATAAAATAAAGGCTGTAATTTTCCGGAATTACAGCCTTTTTATTTACAAAGTCAAGTTATCTTATCAGGGATTTTCAAGTATTGCCAGGGCTTGTCTTTCCGGTAAATACTGAATAATTCCTTTGGAGTATTTGAATTTATAGGTTTCAGAATTCTCTGTATAGATAAAGAAATATTCCAGTCCTTCAATCGAATCGGCAACACGAACGGCCTCTTCCAGTCCCATCGCCGTAAATGCCGTTGCATAGGCATCGGCCGTAATACAGTTGTCTGCAACAATAGTACTGCTTAAAATATTTTGTTCTGCCGGATATCCGGTTGCCGGGTTAATCGTATGTGCATACTTTTTACCGTCTTTGACATAAAAATTCTGGTAATCGCCGGATGTGGCAATACCACCTTTTTTGCACAACTGAACCACCTCTTCTATAGTAACCGTACGATTTGTATCTTCCAGCTCAGGCTTACGGATGCCCACACGCCAGCATTCTCCATTCGGATTAACACCATTCAAGGCGACTTCACCACCGATCTCAACCATATAATTCGTCACACCCTCTTCTTCCAGTAATTGAGCGATTACATCACATGCAAAGCCTTTAGCTAAAGCAGAGGCATTCAACGTTAATCTGTCGTCATCTTTGACCACCTTATTGCCTTCCAAGCGGATTTTCTGATATCCCACAAATTGCTTCAAACTATCAATCGCTTCCGGCGTGATCTCGTCCATCTTTTCGAATCCGAACCCCCAAATATTAATCAGTGGAGCAGCGGTTATATCAAACATTCCACCCGAATTGCGGGAGACTTCCTGCGCTTTATTAAAAACAGTTGTAAACCATTCGTCTACCTCTACCGGTTCATTTCGATTCACTTTTGAAATGATGGAATTCGGATTAAAAGGATTAAGAGATAAATTAAACTGCTGCAACTTCGCATCAATCTTTTCCGTCAGATTTTTCGGAGCTTGATATTTGATTTGATAGGATGTATTAAAGACGATTCCGTTATCCTGAAAGTAAGGGTCATCCGGAGCACATGCCGAAAGCAGGATAACCCACAGACCTACTAAAAAACTTATTCTTTTTAACATAACAGTTGTATTAATGATTATTTTGCGTGCACAAATTTATGAAATTAATTGATAAACCGCCTTTACTCCATATAGCCACCCTTCATCGGAGAAACGCTGTTGCGGGTATAGATACTTAAGACTCCCTTTTTATAATTAGATACCGGTTGCTTCCACTGTTTTCTTCTTTCATTCAAGATAGCCTCCATTTGTTCCGGAGTTTGTTTTTCGCCATTGCTCCCAATAATCTCCAGCTTTCTTGCCGGTATATCGATTCGGATTAAATCGCCATTCTCCACCAAGGCTATCGGGCCACCTTCGCAAGCTTCCGGGGAGACATGTCCGATAGCCGGTCCTCTCGTGGCACCGGAGAAGCGACCATCCGTAATTAATGCCACCGTTTCTATTAATTCGGGATCAGAAGCTATGGCCTCAGTGGTATAAAACATTTCCGGCATCCCACTGCCTTTCGGCCCTTCGTAGCGGATAAAAACAGCGTCTCCCGGTTTGATTTCTTTTTGTAACACTGCGGCTAACGCATCTTCTTCACAATTAAAAACACGCGCCGTTAATGTTGTTTGCATCAATTTAGAAGAGATTGCCGAGTGTTTGACTACGGCCCCCTCCGGAGCAAGATTCCCTTTCAGGATGGCTATAGCACCTTGTTTTCGGATAGGCTCATCAAGTGGTTTAATAATATCAGACGCCTTCACTCCTAATGTAGGTAAATGTTTACGACATCCTTCATAAAATCCGGACAGACGCAACCGCTCCAAATTTTCATACAAAGTATGCCCTGTAACCGTTCGAACACCCAAATGGAGAAATTCCTTTATTTCTTCCATGATGGCAGGCACACCACCGGCGTACCAAAAATACTCTCCGGGCCAAAAGCCACTGGGACGAATATTCAGCAAGTAGGGTATTTTACGGTGTATTTCATCAAATAGTTCAGGCGGCAAATCGAGTCCTAATTCATGTGCTATGGCGGGGAGATGCAATAAGCTATTGCTTGAACCGGCTATAGCCGCATGAACCATAATAGCATTTTCAAACGCTTCCGGTGTTAATATATCAGATGGTTTTAATTCGTCAACAGCCAATCCCAGGGCTCGTTCTCCGGCCTGACGGGCAAAATCTTTCAGATAATGCGAATGCGTAGGGATCAAAGCTGAACCCGGCAAAGCCAAGCCTAATGCCTCTGCCATAACCTGCATCGTTGAAGCCGTGCCCATGAATGAACAAGCTCCGCAATCCGGACAGGCATCCCGTTTATAAGCCATATATTGCTCTTCCGTAATCTCTTTTCGTTGGAATTGTGCGCTATACTTTCCTATTTGTTCCAATGTCAGTAAATCCGGCCCTGCTTTCATAATTCCTCCCGGAATAAAAATAGCCGGCATATTAAGCCGTGCGATTGCCATCAAATGCGCCGGGACCGATTTGTCACAACTGGAGATAAACACACCGGCATCAAAAGGGGTGGCCTTCACATGAATTTCAATCATGGCAGCCATGATGTCACGAGACACCAAAGAATAATTCATCCCATCATGTCCTTGCGCCTCTCCATCACAAATGTCAGTCACATAATAATTTGCCGCACGTCCTCCGCGATCATTAATGCCACGATCCGCTTCTTCAACCAATTTATTCAGGTGCGCACTACCCGGATGGCTATGTCCATAGCTACTTTCAACAATGATCTGAGGTTTACTAAGATCTTCTATACTCCATCCGCTACCCAAACGAAGTGAATCCAATTCGGGCGCAAGCTTCCTTAATTCCTGACTTTTCATAACTGACACGTTTTAATTATTAAAGAATAAGTGTTCAATGAGTATTTTAACACCAATAGCTATAAGTATAAGGCCACCGATAAGGTCGAGTTTCAAATTGAATTTTTCGCCAAAATAACTCCCGCAACAAACTCCGAATGCTGAAAAAACAAAAGTAACCAAACCGACCATAAATACAAGAGAAAACAAAGGTACATTTAATATGGCCAGTGAAATACCAACGACAAGTGCATCAATGCTTGTTGCAATCCCCAAGCCACACAACATACGATTACTGATTTTTACGCAATCCTGCGTTTTATCTCCAGAACCTTCAATCTGAAAACTGTCATAAACCATTTTGCCCCCTAAACACAACAACAGCAAAAAGGCAATCCAGTGGTCATAGGATTTTATGTATTGTTCAAATCCTAAACCTGCCATATAGCCAATCAAAGTCATCCCTGCCTGAAAAAGGGCCAGGACTAAGGCTATACGTATGACTTGCCACGGTTTGCATTTCGGCAGTATTATCCCACTAGTTACGGATACCGCCAAACTATCCATAGACAACCCAATGGCTATTAATAGGATTTCAACAAACAACATATTCTATCAAAAACGCTCCCATTTCACGACCTCATCAAGAGGCTTACGTTTTTTCGGCGTTTTTTCAAAAAGAGAAGGATCTGTCGGGTAAGCAATAGGGATAAGCGCAATAGGTTCAATAGATTCCGGCAAATTAAACAACTTGCTGAATTTCTCCGTATCAAAATGACAAACAATACAAGTTGCCAGATCCAATGATGTGGCGGCCAAGCAAATATTTTCAATCGCAATCCCGGCATCCACATTCAAATGATCTTTTCCATCCGTCTGTCGTTTCCAAGATTGATTATGATCTCCGCATACAGCGATAATTACAGGAGCAGGCTTAATCCATTCACGCGGATAACATTCGGCGATTTTCTTTCTCCCCTCTTCTTCAGTTATAACCAGAAAATACCAGGGTTGATAATTCACCGCAGAAGGAGACATCTGAGCTGCCTCTAATATGTATGATATCTTTTCTTGTTCAATAGGAGTAGTCTGATAACTACGGATTGAACAACGTTTTTTGATTAGTTCTAACGTATTCATATTTCGGACTCTATTATATAATTATTACGGATGGATGAATTTCGTGCGATCAGCTCTCCCAGAAAACCGGCTAAAAACAATTGTGTTCCGATAATCATAGCCGTCAGTGCAATATAAAAATAAGGGGAATTGGCTACAAGAGGACGCAAGTCTCCCGATACTATGGAAGCAAACTTCATACTTAATACAACAACCAAGGCGATAAAGCCAACTAAGAACATAAGACTCCCTAATATGCCGAAAAAGTGCATCGGCTTTTTCCCAAACCGGGAAGTAAACCAAAGCGTCATTAAATCTAAATAGCCATTAAAGAAACGATTCACACCAAACTTTGTCTTTCCATATTTCCGGGCTTGATGTTGCACCTCTTTTTCACCGATCTTAGCAAAACCTGCATTTTTGGCCAAATAAGGGATATAACGATGCATATCATTATAGATCTCAATATTCTTAACTACCTCTTTTTTATACGATTTCAATCCACAGTTAAAATCATGCAGTTTAATTCCGGATATACGACGCGCCGTTGCATTAAATAATTTTGTAGGAAGTGTTTTGGACAACGGATCATAACGTTTCTTCTTCCATCCGGATACCAGATCAAAACCATCCTCTTTAATCATACGATATAATTCCGGTATTTCATCCGGGCTATCCTGCAAATCAGCATCCATCGTTATCACCACATCACCCTGAACTTTCTGAAAACCACAATGCAACCCGGGAGATTTACCATAATTACGTCTGAAACGTATCCCATGAATGCAAGGTGATTTTTTCTTCAATTCTTCAATTATCTGCCAGGAATGATCGGTACTACCATCGTCTACAAATATAATTTCATAACTAAAATTATTTTCAGTCATCACCCGGTCTATCCACGCATGCAACTCAGGCAACGATTCTGCCTCATTATATAAAGGTATAACTACTGATATATCCATGGTTTGTTAATTATTAATTTCTGGTGGAGGAATCAGGGTTTCTTCTTTTCTGGAAACAATAGCAGCCACAGGCAAAGAGAACACAATTCCGTAAAAAATATTATTGAATATCCCCTGAATGGTCATTTGTATCGGTGAAAGATGCAAACTGCTTATCGCTTCCAGTTGCTCCGCACTAAAGCCACTTTGTTGCTTTAACAACTCTATGGTCTGGGAAAGAGCGGAAGACAATAACTCCGGAGGAGCCAGATAACGATAAAAGATATAATGCTCCAAAGAAACCAGCAGAGCAGCAAACGTATAGAGTAGTATCCCAAATTGCCAAGCTGTGAAAAAGCCTATCTTCCCTCCGGTCATTAGCTTATGCCGCCGGGTAAATCGATAGGCAATGACAGGAACGACAAACGTCATTCCCCAATAAATAGCCGTCATAAAGGCCGATGAGACACCCAACATGAAAAATACATATTTTACGCACCAATAAATACCCATTAAAAAACCAAATGTCATGGATGCTTTAAGTAGTAAGCTTTTATTTTCTGCCATGTGTCCTACTTGTATTTCTTTGTTATAACTACAAAAATACATTTTCTTATAAGAATACGCAAATCACATGATTTGTAATTCTTTCAGTTCAAGAAGAACACGAAAATACAGAGGCGCGGAGTTTTCCATAACATCAACTCCGCGCCTCTGTATTCAGTGCTTTATCTTCCGACTTCTTAGGATATCCCCAGTAAGGTTAATAAATAGTACACGATAATCGCAAACAACGCGCTTATCGGAATTGTAATAACCCAGGCCCACATGAGGTTTACAGTAACACCCCAACGTACCGCCGACAAACGTTTCACAGCACCCACACCTATAATTGCTCCTGTAATCGTGTGCGTTGTACTCACCGGAATTTTTAAATATTCCGTTAAATAAAGAGTCAGAGCACCGGCCGTTTCTGCAGCAAAGCCTTCCAATGGCGTTACTTTTGTGATTTTTGTACCCATTGTTTTAACAATTCGCCAGCCTCCCGACATTGTACCTAAAGCGATCATACTAAAACAGGCCAAAGGCACCCAATCCGGAATTTCTGTAATGCTCCCCACTTTTCCTCCGCCAACAAACAAAGCTGCCGCAATAATTCCCATCACCTTTTGCGAGTCATTTAATCCATGTCCGATACTAAATAATCCTGAAGAGACAAGTTGAAGCCGCCTAAACCACGCCTCCGCTTTTGCCGGTTTCGCCTTCTTACACACATTCATAATAATGATTGTAATGATAGAGGCCATAAGCATACCGATAAATGGAGCAAGGATAATAAAAGAGGCTATTTTCAGAATCACACCCGTATGAATAGCATTAAAACCACCATAAGCAATCGCAGCGCCGGCAAATCCCCCGATTAACGTATGGGAAGAGGAAGAAGGGATACCTTTCCACCAAGTAAAAAGATTCCATCCGATCGCCGCAAGAAGCCCGGCAAGAATAACAGGCAAGGTGATAAAATCTTCTAATACTGTTTTAGCAACGGTATTGGCAATTCCAAATTCGCCTATAACATATTTAGCAATAAAGAAAGCCACAAAATTGAAAAAAGCAGCCCATAATACGGCCTGGAAAGGGGAAAGCACTTTCGTTGAAACAATCGTCGCAATCGAATTTGCCGCATCATGAAATCCATTGATATAATCGAAAATAAGTGCCAGGCAAATGATTAGGATAAGCAATGTCATCGGGTGTGATTTTAGGCGTATTTTACAATGATAGTCTTCAATACATCCGTTACACGATATGCTTTATCCGTCGCATTTTCAAGCATCTGCATAATTTCCATATGCTTAAATAACTCTATCGCGTCTTTTTCATTCTCAAAAAGAGACATAATATAATGTTCATAAACATCATCCGCCAAATTCTCAATTTCGTGCATCCGGCGAACCTGTTGCTTCACAACACTTGGGTTCTTTTTCACTTTATCTAATTCCGCAACAGCTATTTGCAGGCATTCCGCGCTCTGTCGGACATATTCCGCAAGTTCAACCATACTCGTAGTCAGCACTTTTGGTTGATATAAAACGACACGCTTAGCCGAACCGTTTATCAAATCCAATACATCGTCCAACTGCGCCGCCAACTCGTGAATGTCCTCTCTGTCAAACGGAGTGATAAAGGTATTATTCAGTTCATCCAGGATCTGAGTAGTCAATCTGTCACAATGCATTTCGACTTGTTTGATCTCAGCGTACAAGGCTTTTCGTTGCTCATGCGCTGGTGTCTGCAAAAATGCAATCAGCAAATCAGAAGCTTTTACAATGTCGTCGACTTGGCCGGTTAGTAAATTGAGGAATTTAGGTTCTTTAGGAAGGAAAAACTGGAAAAATCGATTGATTCCCATACATTTTGTTGTTTTAGTTTTACTGTCGGTAAAAATAATTCCAATCTGCCAAATAAAAGATAATTTGTCATAATCTTAAAGGATTATTAACAGTTTGTATCAACATATCCAACGAACAAAAAAAAGGAAGCCTGTATAAGACTTCCTTTTCCCTATTCTGAGCCTCTTGTCGGATTCGAACCAACGACCCCGAGATTACAAATCACGTGCTCTGGCCAACTGAGCTAAAGAGGCAGGTGGGTAAGCTTACTACATCGCGCCGCTACAACCAAGTACCCTTGCTGCGGTCAAGCCCTGGGGGAGTTCCGAGGGAGCATGCCGTATAGGACTTACCCGGGCACAAAAGTAGAATATTTTTTTAATACTACCAAAAAAAAATCCACTTCCCTACAAGGCTTTGCCATATCGAATTGCTACAGAAGCAATTCCTATATTTTCTTTTTCAGATCAGGAAGAAACCAGGTGATCAGTCCCAACAAAGGCATAAAAGCACATAAGTGATAAACCGCCTCTATACCATAAGAATCCGCCATTTTCCCGAGAACAGCCGAAGCTATTCCGCCTATCCCAAAAGCGAATCCGAAAAACAGTCCAGACACCAATCCCAGCTTATAAGGTAACAACTCCTGCGCATACACCAAAATAGCCGGAAAAGCCGAAGAGATGATAAGTCCTACACAAAAACTCAGTACCACAGTCCAGAACAACGAGGCATACGGCATCATAAGGGTAAAAGGAGCGGCACCCAGAATAGATCCCCAGATCACATATTTACGCCCGATCTTATCGCCAACCGGACCACCTATCATCGTGCCAATAGCCGTAGCAAGCAGGAACACAAACAAAAGTACCTGCGAATACTGGATACTAACGCCAAATTTCTCAATCAGGTAAAAGGTGTAATAACTTGTGAGACTTGCCGTATAAACATACTTCGAGAAAATAAGGATCAGTAAAATAACTATCGACAAAATCGTTTTCTTCCGGGGCAGCGGCGATTCTATTTTTACCTCCGCATTGGCCCTAGATACCTTTAAATACTGCAATCGTTTTCTGTACCACAAAGAGATCGGCATCATCATAAAGATGGAAAGAAAGGCTAAAATCGCGAAATATCCGATATGTTGCCGTCCATAAGGTGCAACCAAAAGAGCCACCAGCAAGGGTCCAAGTGAACTACCAAAATTCCCGCCTACCTGAAATAACGATTGCGCCAATCCTCTTTTCCCACCCGATGCATGTGAAGTAAGCCTTGAGGCTTCGGGATGAAACGTAGACGAACCTACACCCACCAGGAAAACCGATACCAGAATCCCGGATAAAGAGGTGGCAAAAGCGAGGGAAATCAATCCGACCATCGTAAAACCCATACCGATAGGCAATGACCAGGGAGAGGGATGTTTATCATAAAAAAGCCCTACAACCGGCTGAAAAACCGAAGCAGCCAACTGATACACCAACGTAATAACCCCAATCTGACCAAAGCTCAACAGCAGATCATCTTTCAGAATAGGATACGATGCTGAAATAACCGATTGCAATGTATCATTCATACAATGCATCATTCCCAAAGCGATCAATATCCGGAAAGTTGTCTCATTTAGCGGCTGATTCGATGCCTTTTCCATATACCCTATTAAAAATTCATGCAAAGATACAGCTTATTTGTTTTGATTACGACAAAGCATAGCCCGGATTTACATTTTGTCAGGATTTACATTTTGTCAATTTGACCCCTCGTAGAATGCGCTCTATGACACCAACCCGACCCCCGGTTCGAAAAAAGGTCTGTTTTTGACGTTAAGAAAATTCAGAAAGACAGCAGAATATGGAGGGAAGAAACAAAATGACAAGCTGAAATCGAATCATTGCAATGATTTTGAAAAGTTGTCAACTATTCGAAACAGAATCCGGCAAAACGTCAATTTCATTTCATCCGGGATTTTTGATGAAATAA
>JAJDIA010000022.1 GCA_030266465.1 Parabacteroides sp. OttesenSCG-928-G21
CGTTTTTCATCAATTTCTTCAAAAGTACGTGTTAGTGAAAAATGCGAAATGGAGGATTTGTGTTACCGGAAAGGCTCTTTTGCTGACAAATTGTATTGAGAAGATTTTAACTTGACAAGCAATAATATTCTTCTAAAATTCTTGAAATACAGAAAATAATAATTATCATTGCAAAAATTAAATCCACTACGATAAAATCGATAAAACATACAAGACAAATATTTACGATTTTACCATAAAAATAACACTATCATGAAACGAGTAAATACTCTTATGATCTTTTTCCTGTTTATCCTGGCAGGATGCGGAGAAAACCAACAATCAACAGATGACTTCATCACAGTCGATGTAACAAAAAGCTATCCGAAGAAAGAACTGATTTTACAGGACTTTATGGATGTGGAATACATTCCGTTAGAAACGAATGATGAATTTATCAACCGAGGTTTTGTGCAGGCTATAGGCAAAGAAATCATATTAGTAAGAAATAGAAACGATGATGGAGATATTTTTGTTTATGACAGAACAGGTAAGGCCCTACGAAAGATAAACCGTAAAGGACAAGGTGGCGAAGAGTATGCGAGTATTTATAATATCACTTTGGATGAGGATAAAGGGGAAATGTTTGTCAGTGATATCTATTCGAAGAAAATCATTGTATATGATTTGTACGGAAATTTCAAACGGAGCTTTAAACACAAGGAAGGCAGTGGATCTCAATTTTATACCGACATATTCAATTATGACCAAGATAATCTGATTTGCTATGATTCATATAATAAGGAAATTGCATTTATCCTCATCTCCAAGCAGGATGGAAGTATTACCCGGGAAATTGAAACTCCATTCAACGAGAAGCTTTTCTTACGCCAACAATTAACCGATGAAGCCGCCGGTATGGTGTACACCTATACTCCCGGTCCTTATCGAACAATAAGCCCTTACGATGGCAGTTGGTTTTTGACAGAACTATCGTCTGACACTGTATATACCTTATCTCCGGACAACAGTCTGCAGCCGTTTCTCGTAAGAACTCCATCTATCCATTCCATGGACCCGGGAGTGTTTCTTGTAGTGCGGCTTTTTTCCGATCGCTATTATTTTATGGAAACTATTAAAAATGCATTTGATTGGGAAACAAGAACAGGCTTTGCAAAAGATTTTTTCATATACGACAAACAAGAAAATAGCTTTTCGGGATATATCCTATACAATGGCGACTATTCCACTAAAAAAGAGCTAGACTTGAGTTTATTAAAACCTGTAAACCATGAAATAGAATCCTGGCAATTCATAGATGCTTATCAGCTTGTAGAAGATTACGAAAACGGATATCTAAAAGGTGAATTGAAAGAAATAGCCTCCACATTAGATGAAGAAGACAATCCGGTAATTATGTTGGTGAAGCATAAGAAGTAGGAAACAAACATTTTTCCCCAATATCATCCTATTTTTCATTGAAACTTATAACTTTGTATGTTTTAAGCGGCTAATGTGCGTTTATTAAGAGAGAACGTTGGTTTATGCATATGTAGTACGCCGAAGGGAAGTTAAATAAAAGTTATTTATGAAATACAACAGACGAGAATTTATTAAAACTGGAGGTATAGTTATGCTTGGTTCGTTGGCTGCTCCTTCCTTTTTAGGGAGTTGTTCCGGAAGTGGTAAAATTGATCAGGCAGCCGGAATACCCTTTGCCTTGAATCATTTCGGGGTAAGTGAGAATGATTTGAAAAAAGTTTTAAGCGCCGCTTTGGAAAAGGGAGGTGATTATGCGGATTTGTTTTTTGAACATACATTCCGAAACAGCATACGATTGCAAGATGGTGCCGTTAATCAGGCCACTTCTCATATTGATTATGGTATGGGGGTACGTGTTTTGGCCGGTGATCAGACCGGGTATGCCTATATAGAAAACATCACACTGGATGAAATGCTGAAAGCCGCGCGTACAGCCGCCCGCATAGCAACAGGCTCTACGGCTACGAATACGCCTATCAACCTGACGGAGAAATCAATTCTACAGGATTATTACAGCATATCCACACCTTGGGATGAGATTGCCGTAAAAGAAAAAATGCCTTATCTGCAAAAACTGAATGATAAGATATTCTCACTCGACTCACGGGTTAATAAGGTAACAGCTTCATTAAGCGACAGTACATCACATATCCTGTTTTGCAATTCGGAAGGACTAACCTATTACGACTATCGTCCGATGGTGGTATTAGGAGCCACATGTATTATGGAAGAAAACGGCCGGATAGAAAACTCCGGTGCTGCGCGTTCTTATCGCATGGGGGCTGAATTCCTTACGGATGAAGTCATCAACACTATTGCAAAACAGGCCGTTGACAAAACAGCCATCCTCTTCCGGGCCATTATGCCGAAAGGGGGCGAAATGCCTGTAGTTATGGGAGCCGGTGGATCAGGCATCTTATTGCATGAAGCTATCGGACATGCCTTTGAAGCCGATTTCAATCGGAAAAACACATCTATATTCTCTGATCAGTTAGGGAAAAAAATTTGTAATGAAAATATAAATGTGATTGACGATGGTACGATTCCTTTCAACCGCGGTTCAGTCAATATTGACGATGATGGTGTAGAAGGACAAAAAACATATATCGTCAAAGATGGTGTTTTAGCCAGCTATCTGCATGATCGCATCAGCGCCCAATATTATGGAATTCCTTCTACGGGCAACGGTCGTCGCGAATCATTCCGCTTCATGCCTATCCCTCGTATGCGGGCTACGTATATGGAGGCCGGAAACGTGACGGAAGAGGAGATCATCTCTACTGTTAAAAAGGGCATCTATGCGGCCAACTTTACAAACGGACAGGTTCAGATCGGAGCCGGAGATTTTACCTTCTTTGTCAAAGACGGTTATTTAATTGAAAACGGTAAATTAACGCAACCAATCAAAGACATTAATATTATTGGTAACGGTCCGAAAGCTCTTGCCGACATCACGATGGTAGGAAATAATTATGAAATGGATAACGGTTCGTGGAATTGCGGCAAAGATGGACAGTCATGCCCGGTTACTTGCGGTATGCCATCTGCATTGGTTAGTAAACTTACAGTAGGAGGAGAAAGTTGATATGATAACACAACAAAATAAAAAACTGGCTCAGTGGGCTATGGAGTATGCCTTGAAGAATGGTTGCCAGGCTTCACGAATTAATTTATATGCAGGTTCAAATACCTCTTTTGAGGTAAGAGATATGAAAATCGACCGGTTGCAACAAGCCTCCGAAAGTGGCATGAATATTCTATTATATGTAGACGGAAGATTCGCTTCATACTCAACAAACAGACTGGACAAGAAAGAGTTAGAAAGATTCATTAAAGAAGGTATTGAAGCTACACGTTTCCTGGCAGAGGATAAAGCAAGAACCCTGCCGGATCCTTCCCGTTATTATAAAGGCGGAATGCCTGATTTGCAAACTTACGACTCAAAGATCAATTCGATCCAGCCGGACGATAAACTGGGATTGGCTATGAGTACCTGTGAAGAAATCATGGGAAAGGATGAACGGATTATCTCCGCCGAAACTTCTTATAGCGATGGAGACAGTGCAAGTTATATTATTGCAAGCAATGGCTTTGAAGGAGAATCCTCGACATCTTCTTTCAGTCTGGTAGGAAGTGTAAGTATAAAAGGAGAAAATGAAGTCCGTCCGTCCGGTTACTGGTACGACGCCTCTTTATTCTATGATTCGTTAATCAAAAAAGGCATTGGGACAAAAGCCCTGGAAAGAACGATCAGCAGGCTTGGTCAGACAAAAATAAAATCCGGCAAATATCCTATGCTGGTAGATAATATGAATGCATCACGTTTGCTCTCACCACTGATCGATGCGTTATATGGTTCATCTATTCAACAAAACAATTCATTCTTATTAAACAAATTGAATGAGAAAGTTTTGGGTAGTAATGTCTCTTTGTTTGATGAACCTCATATGATAAAAGCTCCGGGAGCACGTTATTTTGATAATGAAGGAGTGGCCACCAAACAAATGTCTATTTTTGAAAATGGCATACTGAATACCTATTTTATTAATACCTATTCGGCCAATAAGCTAAATATGGATCCAACCATATCCTCCCCTTCCATTATTACGATGAAAATGGGAGATAAAAATCAGGACCAGTTGGTGGCTTCTGTTAATAAAGGAATATTGGTGACCGGTTTTAACGGAGGAAACAGTAATAGCACTACCGGAGATTTTTCTTTCGGAGTAGAAGGCTTTTTAATAGAAAACGGGAAAATAGTACAGCCGGTTTCAGAAATGAATATTACAGGTAACCTGTTGACATTGTGGAGCAACCTGATTGAAGCAGGAAATGATCCACGCCTGTCATCCAGTTGGCGAATACCTTCTCTATTATTTAACGACGTTAATTTCAGCGGATTATAACAAACCCCATAAAGGCCGGCATTTTATACTGCCGGCCTTATTTTTTTCAATTCTGGGACAAGGTTTAAGTAAATTACTCGTACATTTGTACACCATTAAAAAATAAAAATATTACATAAGGACATGGGTGGTTTTTTCGGTACTATTTCAAAGTCGGCATGTGCAACCGATCTCTTCTATGGCACAGACTACAATTCACATTTAGGAACAAGACGCGGCGGTATGGCCACTTTGCATGAAGGTGTTTTCAAGCGCTCAATTCACAATCTGGAAAACTCTTATTTTCGTACCCGCTTTGAAAAGGAATTGGCAAAATTTCAAGGCAATTCCGGTATCGGGGTGATTAGTGATACAGATCCACAACCCATATTTATTAATTCCCATTTAGGAAAATTTGCAATTGTCACAGTTGCTAAAATCAACAATCTGGATGAACTGGAAAAAGAATTGATAGACAAAGGCAGCAACTTCACGGAACTTAGTTCCGGAAAGACCAATCAAACAGAGTTGATTGCCCTATTAATCGTTCAGGGGAAAACATTTGTTGAAGGAATTGAAATTGTCCATGAAAAAATAAAAGGTTCCTGTTCTATGTTACTGCTGACAGAGAACGGTATTATTGTTGCCCGTGACAAACTGGGCAGAACACCTATCCTGATCGGCAAGAAAGAGGGAGCTTATGCGGCATCAAGTGAACCATGCAGCTTTCCTAATCTGGATTATGAATTGGAATGCAATGTTGGTCCCGGAGAAATAGTACTGCTTACCGCTGATAAGATGACGCAACTCCGGCCACCTAATAAAAAAATGCAGGTATGCTCGTTTCTCTGGGTGTACTATGGTTATCCGGTATCCGATTATGAAGGGATCAACGTTGATGCTGTCAGATATGCTTGCGGTATGGCTATGGCTAAAAAAGACAGCGCAGAAGCCGATTATGTGGCTGCCATACCCGACTCCGGAATTGGCATGGGATTAGGGTATGCCGAAGGGAAAGGTATTCCGTATCGCCGGGCTATTATTAAATATACGCCCACCTGGCCACGTAGTTTCACGCCGGCCAACCAGTCCGTAAGAGATTTAGTGGCAAAGATGAAACTTATACCGAACCGGGATTTATTAAAAGATAAAAAAGTTATTTTCTGTGATGACTCTATTGTCCGGGGAACTCAACTACGTGACAATGTGAATATCCTATACGGTTACGGAGCAAAAGAGGTACATATGCGATTGGGGTGCCCTCCTATCCTACACGCTTGTCCGTTTCTTGGGTTTTCCAATTCGCGTTCGCCATTAGAATTGATTGCCCGTAGAATTGTCAAAGAGTTGGAAGGGGATGATACCAAAAACCTGGAAAAATATTCATCCACGGATTCCGAACAATATACCAATATGGTAGAATGTATTCGTGAAAAATTAAATATTACCACGCTTAAATTTCTTTCCGTAGAAGATCTGATTACAGCTATAGGTTTACCGAAGGAATGTGTATGTACACATTGTTATAATGGAACTAGTCATTTTTAAAAACATAAAGCAGCATGAACGTTTTAGATCGTTTTCTTAAATATGTAAAATTCGATACGCAATCGGATGAAACAACAGGAACCTCTCCCAGTACACCGGGACAGCGGGTTTTTGCTGAAGAGTTAGTAAAAGAATTAAAAGAAATCGGACTGGAAGATATTTCAATAGATGATAACTCCTATGTAATGGCTACACTTCCTGCCAATACAACGAATGAGCTTCCGGTTATCGGCTTTGTTGCTCACCTTGATACCAGTCCGGATATGTCCGGTAAAGATGTAAAGCCCCGTATTGTTTCTTATAAAGGAGGAGACATTGTCTTATCAGAACAAGAGTCCATTGTTCTCTCTCCCACTATGTTTCCGGAACTAAATGATTATGTAGGACAGGATATTGTCGTAACAGACGGAACAACCTTGTTAGGTGCGGATGACAAGGCGGGTGTAGCTGCCATTATCGGCGCAATGGATTATCTGAAAAAGAATCCGAAAATCAAACATGGTAAAATACGAATAGCTTTTACTCCTGATGAAGAGATCGGTGAAGGTACCAATCATTTTGACGTTAAGAAATTTTGTTGCGAATGGGCCTATACAATTGATGGTGGAGCTATTGGTGAATTAGAATACGAAAACTTTAATGCGGCTTCTGCCAAGGTTACTTTTAGAGGTTTAAATGTACACCCCGGTTCTGCTAAAGACAAGATGCTTAATGCTATTTTCCTGGCCGCTGAATTTGCCTCCTGGTTGCCTGAAAAGGAAAGACCGGAAAGAACTGAGGGATATGAAGGTTTTTATCATTTAAACTCTTTTACCGGAACAGTAGAAGATGCGATGATTGCCTATATTATCCGTGACCATTCCAAGGAACTTTTTGAAAAGAAAAAAGAGACCATGAAAACGTTGGTCAAACTGATGAATGATCGTTACCCAAACAGTACCACACTGGAATTGAAAGACCAATACTATAATATGCGCGAAATTGTCGAACCGGAGCAACATATCATTGTTCTTGCTTTTACAGCGATGAGCAGTTTGGGGATAAAACCCGTTGTTACTCCTATTCGCGGAGGAACTGACGGCGCACGTCTTTCATTCATGGGTCTGCCCTGCCCCAATATATTTGCCGGCGGTCTTAATTTTCATGGCAGATATGAATATCTTCCCGTGAAGTCACTGGAAAAAAGTATGGAAACAATTGTCAAAATTGCAGAATTAAATGTCTCTCAATCCAAACAAAAGTAATTAGATATGAAAACAACACCATTTACGAATATACACATTGCCTTAGGTGCTAAAATGCATGAATTTGCAGGGTTTAATATGCCGATTGAATACTCCGGCATAATTGATGAACATCTTACCGTTCTAAATAGCGTTGGCGTGTTCGACGTTTCCCATATGGGAGAATTCTGGGTGAAAGGCCCGAAAGCGTTGGAATATCTACAAACAATCACATCCAATGATGTATCCCAACTTACAGTCGGTAAAATTCAATACACATGCTTCCCTAACGATAAAGGAGGGATTGTTGATGATTTATTGATTTACAAGTATGAAGATGAAAAATACCTATTGGTAGTCAATGCCGGTAATCTGGAGAAAGATTGGGATTGGTGTATCAAACATAATACCATAGGAGCTGAACTGGAAAACGCATCCGATCGTATTGCCCAACTGGCCGTTCAGGGTCCCAAGGCTACTGAAGTATTACAACGCCTGACATCTGTAAATCTCTCTGAAATACCTTATTATAGTTTTGTAACGGGAGAGTTTGCCGGATGTAAAAACGTAATCATATCCAATACTGGATATACCGGTGCCGGAGGTTTTGAATTATATTTTTATCTAAGTGATGCCCTGACGATCTGGAATGCCCTATTTGAAGCCGGTAAACCGGAGGGTATCAAACCTGCCGGACTCGGCGCTCGTGATACGCTTCGTCTGGAAGCGGGCTTCTGTCTGTATGGCAACGATTTAGACGAAACAACCTCTCCTATTGAAGCCGGATTAGGCTGGATCACCAAATTTCCGGAAGGCAAGGAATTTGTGAATCGTGCAGAATTAGAACGCCAGAAGAAAGAAGGTGTAACTCGGAAATTATGCGCTTTCAAGATGATCGATAAAGGTATTCCACGGCATGGTTATGATATTTTGGATATGGAAGGAAATCATATCGGTGTCGTTACATCCGGTACGATGTCTCCTTCTCTTAAAATAGGTATCGGTATGGGATACGTTAAACCTGAATATACTAAAATAGACACGGAATTTATTATCCAAATCCGTAACAGAAATCTGAAAGCACAGGTTGTAAAGCCGCCTTTTAGGGAGAAGAAATAAAAAACATATCGCTATATGCGCAAAGTACGTTTCGGAATTATTGGGACAAACTTCATTACAGAGTGGGTAATCGCCGGCGCTAAACAAGACAATCGTTTTGAGTTGGCGGCTATCTATTCCCGTACACAAGAAAAAGCGGATGAATTTGCTGCCAAATATCAAATACCTCATACATTCACTTCACTGGAAGAAATGGCTAAAAGTTCGTTGATCGATGCTGTGTACATTGCCTCTCCAAACTATCTGCATGCCTCCCAGGCCATCCTTTGTATGAAACACGGCAAACATGTACTTTGTGAAAAGCCCTTTGCCTCGAATGCCCGGGAGGTTCGTGAAATGATTGCGGCATCAAAACAGTATAACGTAGCCTTGATGGAGGCCATGAAACCTACACTCACACCTAATTTCCGTAGTATCCTCACTAATATAGGTCGAATAGGAACCGTGCGTAATTATTTCTCCTCCTTCTGCCAGTATTCTTCCCGTTACGATAAGTATAAAGAGGGGATTATACTTAATGCCTTTAACCCCGAACTATCAAACGGAGCGATTATGGATATAGGGGTATATACCATCTATCCGATGGTTGTGTTGTTTGGTCGTCCTAAAGAGATTAAAGCAACCGGGATAGTCCTTTCCTCCGGAACAGACGGGCATGGCGCAGTCAGTTTCCTGTATGATAAGCTGACAGCATCCATTCTTTATTCTAAAATCGCCAACTCCTATCTGCCTACTGAAATACAAGGCGAAGAAGGCAATATAACTTTAGATAAAATAAATATAATCAGTAAAGTAACTTACAGTCCACGTTTAGCCCCTTCATCCGGGAAAGGTCCTTCTCCTGAACCGGAAGATATCAGTGTTGCCACCCCCCAGGATGAATATTATTATGAAGTAGCCGAATTTATCGACGTTATTCAAGCCGGAAAAAGAGAGTCTGCAATCAATAGCCACGAAAACTCCCTGATAACAATTGAGATTGTGGATGAAATTCGCAGGCAATTAAATATTACCTATCCTGCCGATAAAAATCAGCAATAAGGTATTCTTGTGATTTTAAAGTATTTCTTTCTATTGATATTTCTTAAAATTCGTATATTTGCCGCTTTAATAGAAGAAATTTATATTTATGAAAAGAATTGTTCTAGTTTTTGCCCTTTCTATTCTTTTTTCCAATCAAGCGTTTTCACAACGTTTTGCATTAAAATCGAATGCGCTATACGCACTCACATCCACTCCTAATATAGGCGCAGAATTGGCTGTTAGTCAACGTGTAACTTTAAATCTAACCGGAGGTGTTTTTGCCCGGAGTTTCTCAGGAGACAAATCCTTTAAGCATTGGATGATTCAACCGGAAGTACGTTTTTGGACTTCAGAGAAATACAAAAAACTGTTTTTTGGTGTTCATGGCGTAATTACCAATTATGACATTGCTTATGCGAGACTACCTTTCGGCATATTTAAAAACCGCAGATATGACGGTGAAGGTTACGGAGGTGGACTGACCTGTGGATATAACCTCCCCTTATCCTCACACTGGAATCTGGAGTTGGTTTTAGGCCTTGGATACATTCACTTCGAGTATGACAAATACTGGTCAGGCCAGGGATACCCAATGCACATGGGATACTTTAAAAACGAATACTTCGGCCTCACCAAACTGGGTGCCAGCTTCGCATACGTATTCTAATAAGATTCAATAATTTATCCGGCTCGAAGAATAGGACTATTCTTTGTATAATCGGGATTGTTGGCATAAATAAACAACAAACTCCCTCCCTTTATCGTATTGATAATCGGCTGTGTCAATGAAGCTGGTAAGGCCGGACAACCATGACTGCGTCCTAAACGCCCCATGGATGAGATAAATGACGGATTGGAATAAGATGCTCCATGAATAACAATAGCGCGTTCTTTCGCCTTGTCATTGATATCTTTTTCCAATCCCTCCAGAACTAAAGAATAACCATTCCGTCCGGTATATGTCCCTTCCGTCATAAAAAAGCCCAAGGAACTTTTGTGTGAACCTATATCATTGGAGAAAGAGGTTGCATAATTCGATCCGCTGTTTTGTCCATGCGAGACATGCGATGAATAGAGCATCTTTTTCTGCTTCATATCCAGGACATACAACCGTTCTTCTGTAGAAGGTTTAGAAAAATCTATCAGTGTGAGGATCTCTTTAGGGCTATTTATCTGTTCGTAACCCAACAGGGCTTGTTCAAATGCGTCAAAGTTGATAATATCACCTAACTGCATTTCCTGATACAATTGTACGGAGGGCGGAAACAACTCTTTCGGAGAGGCATCGGATACTTCCGGTGACTGAAATCCGGCAGGGAATAACACGAGTAATATATAAAGAAAAAACCTTTGCATGCCATCTTTTATCGCCTACAAAGGTATATATTATTTTTTACACAAAAAGCTATTATTCTAAAACATAGACGAAAGAAGCCTCTACCGGCGCCCAGTCATAGATAAACTTTGCGTGTGAGGTAACGTTTCTTACACACATATGTGAACGGGGTATTGTACCCAGCGTAGCACTATATTCTACCAAAGAAGTCCCGGGAGCATTCACCGGCACACCATGAATATATCCCCCATTACTAAACCGACTGGCCCATGGAGCAAAACCACCTGTTTCCGTACTACCATCTTTCAGATAAATCATCTTAGGCTTTTGTTCCTGAATGACAAACAAACCAAGCGGAGTCGGTTTGGCGTAAGGAGGACTATGTACACCCGTCGTCGCGGGATTCATACTTCGTACCAACCATTCCTTACCCACCTTTTCAAGGGTTGTAATGTTTTGGTTTTTACGGTCTACAACGACCACATGATTATAAGCCACCGTATCACCCAGCACCTTCACATATCTTTTCGGAACCAACCAATCCCCATCAAAATTAAGCGTTTTCACGTGATAAAAACCGCCAGTTTCTCCTAACAATTTAACCGGCGTACCATCCCGCCCATAGCGCTCTCCTGTAATTGTATCTGTCGTTAAAAACAATGGGACAGACTGATAGCGCTCCACGCCAAACGCATCCGTCACGCGTTTATATTCATTTCGCGTAAACTCTTTAACCAACGGAGCCTCACGGTTTCTGTTTTTATAATTCTGAAGAACCGCCCAGGTTGTCGGTTCCAATTGAACAGAATCAATGAAAAACAGGGCATCATGAATTTTATCCCACTGGAACGAGCGGACAGTATCCTGATAAGGATATTCGTCTTCCAGCGTATACGAATCATACAAAAGCTCTTTTCTGATTTTTATTTCTACCAATGGCTTTGCCGCTTCTATTTCGTGCTGCACCATTGAGTCCTGAAGTATACTATCTTTCTCGCTATCACTATTGACGTGAGGAGTACAAAAAGAGAAAAACAACATACCGAAAAAGAATAAACTGCTATACTTCATCATTTACTTTAATCCTTATTTAGTCAGGCAACCGTTTCTGTCGCCACTTACACACTATCACTTAAAACAAATCCCCTGTTACTAATACAACCACTCCCCGTCGCTTTTTGTTGTATTTCAACCCGAAACCCAATTAAAAACATGCTTATCTTATCTTCCTTTTATGTCGTTTTCTTTGTCTTTACATCGCATAGATTTTTATTGCCGACAATCGTCGGCAGAATTGTCGATAATTATCGGCAAGCCTGTCGACAATTGTCAGCAATTCTGCCGACGATTGTCGGCAACAAAAGGTATTTAGTAATTTTCCGGAAAACATGCTGTAGTAATTGTAAAAAGACAGCATTGAAAAAGCATCTTGATTAGTTCCGCGTTTTTAGTTTAATTCGTTAAATATCAGCAATCAAAACAACATAAAAAAGCCGCCTTTTTCACAAAGACGGCTTCTCAGTTCTGTTACATCATTAATCAATTCACTAACCTACAAAAAGTGCCTATATAAAAATCTTTACTATTTCGTATATAAAACAGTCGACAAGCCGTTTTGTTTTCGGTTTTAACATAAAATAAACAACTAAACAGAAAGCGAGACTGGGCAGAGTTGCAGGCTCTAAGGTTCAATTTCCCAAAATCAGCTGTATCCCAAAGTTTTATAAAGTAAATAATGGCTGTTTGACAGATATTATATATTTTTGCGAAGCGGTCATCCGTGAGAGCGTTATTAGAACCCCGAACGTGCGACTGTCAACAACTAATATTAATCAAAAAAGTAAATTTATTATGCTACATTACAGTAATTTCGACAGTATAATGGAGACGGAGATTGTTTCAAAAAACGGGCTGAATTTAGAAAAACATACCAGTAGAGTAAATAAATTATTTATTATTATTTGCATGTTGCTCCTGCCTTATACTGCTTTTAGCCAGCAAATAAAAAGCAAAAATATAGAACTAGAAGACCTGTTAACCTTACTTAATGCTTCTGGTTATGAACTTTTCTCTTTCGATATTACAGAAATGCTCAAAGAACGATATGATATTACATTAGTATCCAAAGAATATGACAAAGGAGGTGAAATTGCTTCAAAGAACCTTAATTTGGTGCAAAATAAGAGATTATTGACTGATTTTCCTGAATCTCAATGGCAAGCATATATAGATGCGGGAGGCAAATTTGTTGACTCCGAAACCAAAACAATCGCTCATGCTGAAAAAATCTGCTTTGGATTCTATCCTTCAGAAAATGATTCTACAGTACATTTGCAGATTCAGATACCTAGTCTTATGAATGCGAGAACTCCTATCACATTGCGAGGATTGCCTATGAAGGATTCGGACAAAAAATTCTTTAGTTATCACACACGGCCATTCAAAATAGGAGTATTTGAAGAAAATGTATTTATTCCACTTGTACTGTATGGTTCAATGTGGTTCGATGAGAAATATGAGATATTTCGGTTTTGTGGTGAGAGGGAAATTGATTCCAATATGTCAAGTGAAATTCTCAAAGATGTCCCCCACTATTATGTATTTGGTGTAGTTTTTGCGAAAAAACAATAAAGTTGTGCGGAAAATGGGAAAACCGCTAACAAGCGGTTTGGCGTAATGCGGATAATTCTTTATATCTGAACACGAATGTATATTCCAAGAATGAAACGTCAAGGCTGAAATGAATTTTAAAACTCTGCAAAAGGTTTATTCCTCAATCGGTTAAATCAAATCGATGAAAATCTAAAATAATATGATTTCGGCACAAGAAAAATACTGGATAAACTCGGAGACTCCGTGTAAAAGCGAAGAAAAACATCCTATTCCTGACAATTTTCCTATATTTGTTTTCGTTACTTGAATAAACGATATGAAACGAGCATTCACATATATTTCACTTCTCCTGTTAATCCTTTATGCACAATACGGATATGACGTTTATCAAAAGAGCCTTTCCGCAGCAGAAATAAAGGGCGTTTTATCCGAGATAACCAACGAGATAACATCCATTCCCCTTCAACCGGCCGACGGGCACAAAATCACCAACCTCCACTCCATCCGGCAGCAAGGAGGATACCTTTATTTCCTAAGCAACAAAACACTGTATCAATACACCACAAAAGGAACGTTTGTTCGACGTATCACCCACCCCGAATATACACCTGTAGCCGGATACGCCATCAATCCCGCCGGACAAGAGTTGATCGTACTGAGCGAAAACCAGCATATCCTCTACTACTCTATGCATGGAGAATTAAAGGAGCAACGAGAAATACACAGTTCTCTCGATGACGTACAAATCACCTCCTTTACCCTACTCAACGAATCGATCTACTTGATTGAAGAAGGAATAGATAATAGCAATCCATCAGAAGGAGCTGTTATCAGACAACAAATTGTTTGTTACGACCGAAACTTAGAACACAAATACGAACAAGCCATTATCAACGCCAACATAGGTCGTCCGCGATGGATGTTTACCGGACTACAAACCACGCTATACGCAGACCAAGACAGCGGCCTGATGTATGCCTACCGTCCCGGCATGAACACCAACTACCTCCTGCAAGACACCCTTTTCCTCCGGGATAACTGGCAAAGCCTATTGGTAGAAGCCCACAAAAACAAAACCATCCCGGCCATTCCTTTGCAACTCGGACAACGCTTCTGGATATCCTCTTTTGCCGACAACCGCAATGAAGCAGGCTCGTACACCTTCTGTTATGATAAAAAAAGGAATTGTTACTGGCAGGCTGAGGGCGGATTCTCCGACGACTACTTTCAAACAGGCATAATCAATCACATGGAACCGATCGACAACTACGGACAACAGTATGCCTTCACCAAGTCAGGAGAAACACTCAAAGGAGCCTTCCCGCAAGAAGCCGCATCCGATACCACCGTTGTTTTTATATTTACGCTAAAAGCCTGAGGACGAAACAAGGACAGGTAATGCCATTACCCTTTCGTGTGCTTTGATCGCTCGCGATTTCCCCTGTTTCCGGTTTTTTTAAATCCCTTTCTATTCCCTGCGCCCGGACGAAACGCCTGTTTGGCTTTTTGTGAAAACCTTCCGCCCCGCCTTTTGCCGTTTTTCTCCGGCTCATAAGCCGGCGCTTCGCCTACCTCCGGATCAAGCGGAATCTTATACACCTCCTTCTCCAGGAACTGCTCAATGCGATGAAACGCCGCCTGTTCCTCTACGCCGACAAATGTAATCGCCAAACCTACCCCATCCGTTCCACGCGCCGTCCGTCCGATGCGGTGCACATAATCCTCCGGATCATTCGGGATATCGTAATTAATTACCAGCGTAATATCGTTGATATCAATACCCCGTGAAACCACATCCGTAGCAATCAGAATATCAATCCGTCCATTCTTAAAATCGCGCATTACCTCTTCGCGCTGCGACTGCTCCAGGTCCGAGTGCATATCCGCCACATTGAACTTCATCCGCTTCAACAATGCCGCCAACTCCTTCACCTTCATCTTCGACGACGAGAAGATAATCACCCGCTTCGGCGCGCTCTTCCTAAAAAGCCGTTCAAGAATAGGCAACTTCTGCGCCTCGTAACAAATATAAGCCGTCTGCATAATCGTTTCCGGCGGACGGGAGATCGCAATATGCACCTCCTCCGGGCTTTTCATAATCGTCTTGGCCAACGTACGTATCTTAGGAGGCATAGTAGCCGAAAACATAATCACCTGGCAATAGTCCGGCAGCTGTTTATATATCTGCATGATGTCATCGTAAAAGCCCATGTCGAGCATACGATCCGCCTCGTCTAACACAAAGAATGAGGTCTGGGAAAGATCAACCGTCCCCAGTTTCAGGTGCGACAGAAGCCGCCCCGGCGTAGCAATCACTATATCCGCACCCAGTTCAAGTCCCCGACGCTGCTGTTCCCACGCAATACCATCCGTTCCGCCATAGATAGCCACGGCTGAGACCGGAATAAAGTAGCTGAAACCCTCGATCTGCTGATCAATCTGCTGTGCCAGCTCACGCGTAGGCGACATAATAACCACATTCACCGCATGCTCCGGGAATCCACCCCGGTACAATTCATTAATGATCGGCAACACATACGCCGCCGTCTTGCCCGTCCCTGTCTGGGCACAAGCAATCAGATCTTTTCCATCTAAAATAATAGGAATGGTCAGCTCCTGGATCGGGGTAGTCTCCACAAAATTCATGGCATCCAAGCCATCCAGTACAGCATATTCCAGCGGTAATTCCTCAAACTTCATTACTCTTTTTTCAATTCAGCCGTAAATGTAATAATAATCAACCATAATTCAACGAAGAAGCCATCCTTACTTTTCACTCCCCCGATACCAGCTCTGTTTTTACGCCACAATCGCCGGATTAATTGTCCGAAAGCGTAGAATGTTGGTTTCTTTCTCAACAGACCCGCCAATAACCCTTTTTCCTACATTTTTATTAAAAAACATTTTGCTAACTTTGTCCCGAAAGCAAAATTGCATATTCGTTTTCAATTCGAAGTAATGGGTAAAAGGGTTGGTTTACTTTTGGTTTTATGGTTATTGACTTGGAATGTGGCAGGACAAAATACGCTTGTCCGCGGCGTTGTTACCGACTCTATCACCGGAGAAAAACTCCCCTACGTGAGTGTCCTTTTTAAAGGAACCACCAATGGTACCGCCACCGACCTCGACGGCAGCTTCAGCATATCCATCTCTACCCCCATCACAGCCATCCGCGTATCCTACCTCGGTTATGCCGAGAAAGAAATACCCATCAGAGCAGGGCGCACCACTACTTTAGACATCAAACTGGCCCCCTCTTCCATCGAACTCGCCGATGTTATCATCCGCCCGGGTAAAGAAGACTACAGCAAGCGCGATAACCCCGCCGTCATATTCGTCCGGAACGTTATCGAAAACCGGTCTGCCAACGATCCGCGTAATCAGGACTACTACCAATACAATCAGTACGAGAAAATGGTCTTTGCACTCAACGAATTCGAAGCGAAGAAGCGTGAAGAGGGAGAAAAAGAGGGCCGCTTCGACTTTCTTGTTGACTTCATTGACACCTTAGACGTCGGCACAACCATTCTGCCTATCTCCGAGAAGGAAAGACTGGAAACCGTTTACTACCGCCGCTCCCCACGTACAGAACGGCGCGTCGTCCACGCCTCTAAGTCGGCCGGTGTGGATGAAATATTCACACGCGAGGGCGTACAGCAGGTCTTGAATGAGGTATTCAAAGAGGTCGATATTTTTCAGAACGACATACCGCTCTTCCTGCAACGCTTCGTCAGTCCGTTGTCCCGCATCGGACCGGATTATTACAAGTATTATCTGTTGGATACCATCGAAGTGAATGGTCAACCCTGCGTCGATCTCGGTTTCGCACCCTTCAACTCCGAGTCATTCGGCTTCGTCGGCCATCTTTACGTTACCCTGGACTCCACCTTCTTCGTCCAAAAAGCGCAGATCAACGTACCGAAGGATATCAACCTCAACTTCGTCAGCAGTATGCTTATCGAACAAACTTTTCAGCGCCTCCCCGACGGTACCCGTATCATCCTGAAAGACGATATCCATGCCGATCTTAAACTTACCGAGAAAACGAAAGGTATGTACGCACGCCGCCTGAATGTTTATACCAACCATGCCTTCTCACCACCCGACAGCGAACTGGTTTTCCAATCCGCTGCCCCTTCAACCATAGCCAAAGACGCGTTTCAGAAAGACGAGGAGTTCTGGGAAGCCATCCGCCCTGCGGAAGCCGTCAAACGTAATCCCAATTCCGTAGAAAAATTAATGGCACGACTACGAAGTGTGCCTCTCTTCTTCTGGACCGAAAAGGTAATCTCAATCTTTGTCAACGGATACGTACAGACTCATCCTATTAAAGAAAAAAGCAAGTTCGAGATCGGACCTGTAAACACCTTTATCAGTCCCAATAACATTGAAGGCTGGCGTTTTCGCGTTGGTGGAACCACCACGACCGCCTTCAGCAAACGATTATTCCTGGACGGCTTCGTCGCCTATGGTACAAAAGACGAAAAAATGAAGTACGACGCCATCGTGGAGTATTCCTTCCACGACAAAGATCAGTACCGCAAGGAATTCCCTGTCCATTCCATCCGCGCCGAAATGAGTTACGACATCAACCAGCTCGGACAGCAATACATGTACACCAACAAGGACAATATGTTCCTGGCCGTTAAACGCCAGAAAGATACCCGTGCCACCTACCTGCGTAACGCCGAGCTTACCTATTACCGCGAGCATTACAATGGCTGGGGATATGGCGCCGTAATCCGGAATAAGAAAGAATTTGCCACCGAATATTCCGCCTTCGATGAAATTCAACCCGACGGTACTATCCAGCCGGTCAAAGACTATTCGATGACAGAGTTGGAGTTTCGTGTGCGCTACGCTCCCAATGAGGTTTTCTATCAAACACGTAACTACCGCTACCCAATCACACTGGATGCTCCGGTATTTACCCTCTCGCACGTTGTCGGTCACAAAGGTGTGCTCGGCTCATCCTACACGTATAACCGTACCGACTTTGGTATCCAGAAGCGCTTCTGGATGTCACCCTTCGGATATGTAGATATTCTCCTTAAAGCCGGTAAGGTATGGGACAAAGTTCCCTATCCGCTCTTGATACTGCCCAATGCCAACCTCTCTTACTCCATTTACCCGGAATCCTATACCAATATGAACGCGATGGAGTTTATCAACGACGAGTATGCCTCCTGGGAACTGACCTATTTCATGAACGGCGCGCTGCTCAACCGCATGCCGCTACTGAAAAAATTGCAATGGCGTGAAGTATTCGCCTTCCGGGGCCTGTACGGAAATCTAACGGATAAAAACAACCCCGCCATCAACGGCGACGGCCTCTTTGCCTTCCCCGAAGGCTCCTTCCTGATGGGCAAAGATCCTTATATGGAGGCCAGCGTAGGTCTGGAAAACATCTTTAAGTTTATCCGCCTCGATTATGTATGGCGTCTCTCCTACCTCGACAATCCGGGGATACAAAAAGGCGGTCTGCGATTTATGTTTAAAATGTCTTTCTAAAAAAACAGTTACCGGACAGTAACCGTCAGCGGTTGCGCCTGCCTTTGCGCGTAATCGGCCACGTAAGCAAACCAATCTTTCGACGTCTCGAAACCCCATTTACTCCATCCACCGCCAAAGTAGTAGGTATATTGCTCGCCGGGTGTATAGGAACTTACAGCCAGCAGATGCCCCGTGGCACCGCCCCGCTCCTTGCGTTCGGTTTCACTAAAGAAAACAGGCTCCGCTTCAATTAATTTCACAGAAGATGGAAAAACAGTGGCAACAAACGTCTGTCCGTTTGCCGGATGTGCCGATTCCGCATAAGCGATATAGCCCGCATTCTTATCCGCCGCATATTCCTCGGATGGCGCACGCATCACAATTCCCGTAGCGATAGGCATCTCCTCCCGTAGATTGGCGTAACTCACCATCACCCTGTTCAACTGCGAACCGGCATCCAGCGAAATCAAACGTGTTTCTACAATATCCCTGTTTTCGCCTACCTCCAGCGGATGATAGACCAGTTTCACGGTAAAGCGAAGCGGCCCGTTATCCAACAGCTCATACGTATTATAACAATAAGGATAGACGATCGAATCGTTTGGGTAAAGCGCCGTCGTGCCCGCCCCCAAAGTAGGGCCTACGGAGTAGTAATCCAATCCGTTACCATTGTCGCGGTGATACGACACACCATCCTCTAACTCCTTCCGGTAGCGTTCTGCTACCACCGGCTCCGCCACCCGCTTCACCCAGATGTCATAGCCAAAAGCCCGCTCGCCCGTAGCTTGCAGGGCAGGCCCGTAGGTACGAAAGGCGATGCGATCATTCTCCCACGCGATGTCGTCAACGCGCTCCGGATAATGCTTGCCTGACGCTATCGTCCTGAACGTCATCGGCATCCCCGCCTTGATGTGGTAAACAGCCTGACCTCCGGCACGCACCGTTGCGGGAAAGATCAACTTATCGTCATACGTTTTCTGCCAGGCAATCTCCTGTCCTTCTTCATCAGTAAGAATAAAAGAGTCGCCAAACCGGGAGCTGACAGGATTTAAAGCAATCTCGACCACCTCCGACACCCTATCGATTGCCGAATTGTTCTCAATTTTTACGGTCAACTGATTGCTTCCCGTACAGGAAAATAAAAAGAAGACGATTAAAAAGCCCATTGCTTTCTTCATAATAGCTGTTTTTTTCATGTTTAGACTTATTGTCGGAAGTACACGGACAAAAGTAAACAGTAAAATAGAGATATAAAAGGAAAGAAGATTATTTTTTATCTCGTCCATATATGTGGATGACCTCATAAATTTATTTTCCACCTCGTCCACATATATGGACGACCATGAAAATTTATTTCCCACCCCGTCCACATATATGGACGACCATGAAAATTTATTTCCCACCCCGTCCACATATGTGGACGACCATGAAAATTTATTT
>JAJDIA010000023.1 GCA_030266465.1 Parabacteroides sp. OttesenSCG-928-G21
TTAACCGTATTTGACTACTCATTTGATCAAAATCATGGATAAAATAGATTTGACGTTTTGCCGGGTTTGGTTTCAGATTTTTGACAACGTTTTAAAATCATTGTAATGATTTTTGTTTTGCCTCTCTTTTTGTCAGTGGATCGGTTTTTTGTCTAACATCCTGATTTTCCTTAACCCTCATTTTAACGTTTCTTGCAGAGCAAGTTCGTACATAGACCCAAATATTCGATTCTACGAGGGGCAAAATTGACAGATTGATAGTTGGGGAGAAGGGATTATCGTTAGAGGGGGATTTTGACAATATGTCAAATTGAGAATCTTCAAATTTTGTAAGAAGTGAAGATTGTAAAGGGACAAAGGAGAAAGGGGGATATAAGTATCTTGGCTCCTTCCCTTAGAAAAGGGAAGGGTGGACCGCCGCTCTGCGGTGGTGGAAGGGTTTGATCATTTCTATCTTATACGAAATTTGAATAAACATTTATAAAAAAATCCAACTACCCCACGACGGCAAAGCCGCGGTCCACCCCCTTCTTTGAAAAGAAGGGGAGCCAAGATGCTCATATATACACTCTAAAACACCTTCACATCTCCTTCAATTAGAAGGTCTGTTGAACTAACCCAATGATTTATTGCGCCACTATCTTCCGAACATGGCTTTTAAGGATATGAAACGCCGGTGCAGCCATAGCGCCATGATTGTAGCCATCTAATTCATACAGATATGTTTCCTGATGTCCAACAACTTTCATCATTCGCCAGAAGTAAGCATTTTCTTCGTAACGCCCAAGCATCTCCATTTCGCGGTCACCTGAAACAATAATTAAAGGAGGCGCATCAGGACGAACGTAATACAAAGGGGCAAATTCATCAATACTGGGTTGTGTATCTTTCATGCCCAACGACTGACGGTAAGCGAAGTGACTAATCGCATGCCCGCTAAAAGGGATAAGTGCAGCGATACGATCCGGATCGATCGTATATTTAGCTAACCATTTCTTATCCAAGCCAATCATAGATGTCAGATAGCCACCGGCGGAATGTCCGGAAACAAATATCTTCTGTGTGTCGCCACCATATTTTTCGATTTCACTGAAAGTCCAGGCTACAGCAGCAGCGGCATCATCGATACAGTCGGATAAAGTAGCGTTAGGCAAAAGTCGGTAGTTTACGGCAATCACAGCGAGTCCACTGTTTTTCAATTGTTCGGGAACGGATTTATTTCCTCCGGTAAGACCACCTCCATGAAACCATACAACAGTTGCAAATCCGGGTGTATTTTCAGGATAATACAAGTCTATTTTACAGCGTTCCAATGCATATGAATCGCCTGATGAGCGATAAGAGAGATTTTCAATTGTACGATAGGTCGCGTTATTGTTCCGCGTATTATTCCCTTGTGCAAGAAGCAATGATTGCCCTAAAACAATCAGACATACTAATAAATGTAGCTTTTTCATACAGTATTATTTTATTTTTACTTTGGTCGTATGGAACTCGCTATTAATGTCATCGCCTCTGGCGAAACAGTTTTAATGCTCGTTTCATATTATTTTACCTCTTTTGCAAAAATAAACAATTCTATTGCAGATGCGTATATTTTGGGATGTTTTCAATACATATTTTCAAAGAAAGTACTATCTTTAAGCCACTTATTATACTAAATCCGTCAATTCTAAACTTAAAACAATACTGTTATGAAAAATATTATTCATAAGTTTTTTATTAGTATGTTATTCCTTTCTGTTCTTTGTCCGGCATTTTCTCAAATAAACTATTGGGGTGATGTGGATAAATTTGTCGAAGAACAGACAAAGCGTTCTTTTTCTCTTATTAATGAAACGCTGAACCAAAATGCCCCCGCTTTAGAAGAACCTCTGGCACGGAAAGCTGCATTAATGAATCTGGATGCTATTCTTCATGATCCACGTAACGATAATAGTCCGGCACTTCCACAATTCATTCAAACAAGAATGGCGCTGATTTTGAAAGAATTAAACAAACCGGTAGAGGAAGGAGTGAAAATATATAAGTTATATAACCATAGTTTTATTGCTCAAACTAAATCAGTAGTCGTTGCTTTTGATCTTTTCAGAGGAGGGAAAGGTGACAATCCTTATATTCTCAATGAACAGATGCAAAAGATAGTAGACAAGTGTGATATCATGTTTCTGACGCATAATCATAGTGACCATTGTGATCCGGTGGTGATAGAGATGTTTTTAAATGCGGGGAAAAAGGTTATTGCAACGACAGGTATTTTGGCGAACAAAAATTATTCGTTGCAATATATGCGTTCAGATAATATCATCAAAGAAACGATTGATTTACAGAAAGGGAGCAAACTGGAAGTAACTATTTTCCCCGGGCATCAGTCTAATCTATTGAATAATGTGTATACGGTTAAATCTCCGGAAGGATATAATATTACCTATGTTGGTGATCAATATAGTAATGATGATTTTGAGTGGATTGATGTGGCGAAGGAACATGCAACAACAGATGTATTATTAATAAATTGCTGGACAATTGATCCGGTGCGGGTTGTAAAAGGATTTGATCCGAAATTAGTCATACCAGGACATGAAAATGAGATGAATCATTCTATTGATCATCGTGAGGCCCATTGGCTTACTTATTCGCGTTTTGAACGAGTAAACCGAAATAAACTATTTATGACTTGGGGTGAGTATTACCATTATAAAAAATAATAGCTGACTTTTAATTCGTGTTCTTATGAAGAATGTACCTCAAACAATTGACGCCTATATGGATGGATTTAATCCTGAAATAGTAGAGATTATGATAAAAGTACGATCAGTAATCCATGAAGCGGTTCCTGATTTAAAGGAATGTATTAGCTGGGGGATGCCCACTTTCAAGTTGAATGGTAAAAACTTAGTCCATTTTGCCGGGAATAAACATCATCTTGGATTTTATCCTGGGACAGAGGCTATTGAAAAATTTAAAAACAATCTAACCGGATTTAAAACCTCTAAAGGTGGTATTCAGTTTCCCTATAATAAACCTATCCCCACAGATTTAATTGCAGAAATAACACGTTATAATGCCTCCGAAATAAAGGCTCTATTCTAGTAGAACACTTTAAGATACAGGGATCACCTCGGAAAGTTATGGAACTGGCATAATAAAAACCACTTGGTATTATGGCACGCAAATAACGCAGACTAAAGCGCAGATGAACACAGATAAATATTTAATTAACAATAAATTATCTGCAGAAATCCGCGCTTTAGTCTGCGTCCATCTGCGTGCTCTATTATCGTCGAAAAAGTATTACTCCCCAAGAATCCGAGGTGATCCTAAAAACAAAAGGGACTGAAACTCTTTCATTTCAATCCCTTTCTTCTTTGGTTGTAATTAAAAATCGGCGGCGACCTACTCTCCCACTTTGCGGGCAGTACCATCGGCGTAAGTGAGGCTTAACTTCTCTGTTCGGAATGGGAAGAGGTGGAACCCTCACACTATAACCACCTAAATGTCTTTCTATCTCTTCTCTCTATACAGCCTTTGCTATACAGATATGACCTGCGGACATCAATAAAGTATTTTCTCGTTTCGCTTCTTTACTTTTTTAGTATATCAACCACCTTCTTGTAACTCCCATTGGTGATCGGTTAAGAGTATATATATATATACATAACATATACCCTACCGGTAGAAAGCTTCGGGCAATTAGTACTACTCGGCTAAATACATTACTGCAATTACACCTGTAGCCTATCAACGTCGTAGTCTACAACGACCCTTATAAGGAGATCTTATCTTGAGGCTGGCTTCGTACTTAGATGCTTTCAGCACTTATCCAATCCAGACGTAGATACCCGGCAATGCACCTGGCGGTACAACCGGTAAACCAGTGGTCTGTCCAACACGGTCCTCTCGTACTAGTGTCAGAGCCTCGCAAATCTCCAACGCCCACGATAGATAGAGACCGAACTGTCTCACGACGTTCTGAACCCAGCTCGCGTGCCACTTTAATGGGCGAACAGCCCAACCCTTGGGACCTTCTCCAGCCCCAGGATGTGACGAGCCGACATCGAGGTGCCAAACCGCTCCGTCGATATGAGCTCTTGGGAGCGATCAGCCTGTTATCCCCGGAGTACCTTTTATCCTTTGAGCGATGGCCCTTCCATACGGAACCACCGGATCACTATGCTCAAGTTTCCTTCCTGATCGAGCTGTTTCTCTCCCAGTCAAGCACCCTTATGCCATTACACTCTACGACCGGTTACCAATCGGTCTGAGGGTACCTTTAGAAGCCTCCGTTACGCTTTTGGAGGCGACCACCCCAGTCAAACTACCCACCATACACTGTCCTCTTTACTAAAGAGTTAGAGCTCAGACAATGAAAGGGCCGTATTTCAACGATGACTCCACAAATACTGGCGTACCTGATTCACAGTCTCCGGCCTATCCTACACATTCATTGCCCAAAATCAATGTAAAGCTATAGTAAAGGTTCACGGGGTCTTTTCGTCCCATCGCGGGTAATCGGCATCTTCACCGATACTACAATTTCACCGAGCTCACGGTTGAGACAGTGCCCAGATCGTTACACCATTCGTGCAGGTCGGAACTTACCCGACAAGGAATTTCGCTACCTTAGGACCGTTATAGTTACGGCCGCCGTTTACTGGGGCTTCAATTCAATGCTTCTGATTGCTCATGACATCTCCTCTTAACCTTCCAGCACCGGGCAGGTGTCAGGCTATATACTTCAAATTACTTTTTTGCATAGCCATGTGTTTTTGATAAACAGTCGCCTGGGCCTATTCTCTGCGGCCAGGTTTTACCCTGGCGTCCTTTCTCCCGAAGTTACAGGACCATTTTGCCTAGTTCCTTAACCGTGAATCACTCGAGCGCCTTAGTATACTCAACCCAACTACGTGTGTCCGTTTACGGTACGGGTACTCTATAGATAAGTTTAGCGGATTTTCTAGGGAGCCTGATTACCCACATATCCACTCGTGCCAGGCACTCATGGTACTATCAGCTTCGACTCTCAGAGCGGATTTGCCTACTCCAATCAACGTCTACAGCCTTTAACCATCTATTCCGTCAGATGGCAGTGGTGTCACTTCTCCGTCCCCACATCACTCTATAAAGTAGTACTGGAATATTAACCAGTTCAGCCATCGGAATCGCCATTCGGCTTATCCTTAGGACCCGACTAACCCTGATCCGATTAGCGTTGATCAGGAATCCTTAGTCTTTCGGCGAGGGGGTTTCTCACCCCCTTTATCGTTACTTATACCTACATTTGCTTTTCTACACGCTCCAGAAAGGGTTATCCCTTGCCTTCAACGCAGAGTAGAATGCTCCCCTACCACGTATTCACATACGTCCATTGCTTCGGTAAACAGTTTATGCCCGAGTATTATCCACGCACGGTCACTCGACTAGTGAGCTGTTACGCACTCTTTAAATGAATGGCTGCTTCCAAGCCAACATCCTAGCTGTCTCTGCGACCATACTTCGTTAGTTCAACTTAACTGTTATTTAGGGACCTTAGCAGATGGTCTGGATTCTTCTCCTCTCGGACATGGACCTTAGCACCCATGCCCTCACTCCCAATCTAATTTTGTACCCATTCGGAGTTTATCTGGACTTGATAGGCGGCGAAGCCCTCGCATCCAATCAGTCGCTCTACCTGATACAAAAAATCAATTGAGGCTGCACCTAAATGCATTTCGGGGAGTACGAGCTATCTCCAAGTTTGATTAGCCTTTCACCCCTACCCACACCTCATTCGAAGGCTTTTCAACGCCAAACGATTCGGTCCTCCATTTAGTGTTACCTAAACTTCAACCTGGACATGGGTAGATCACTTGGTTTCGCGTCTACTCCTGCTGACTAATTCGCCCTATTCAGACTCGCTTTCGCTTCGGCTCCGTACCTCTAATACTTAACCTTGCCAACAAAAGTAACTCGTAGGTTCATTATGCAAAAGGCACGCCGTCACAACTTTGCAGCTGCTCCGACCGCTTGTAGGCAGACGGGTTCAGGGTCTATTTCACTCCTCTATTTGAGGTGCTTTTCACCTTTCCCTCACGGTACTGGTTCACTATCGGTCTCTCGGGAGTATTTAGCCTTACGGGATGGGCCCCGCTAATTCACACAGGATTTCTCGTGTCCCGCGCTACTCAGGATACCACTAGGCTTCACAAAAGAGTCGTATACGGGACTATCACCCTCTACGGTCGTTCTTTCCAAAACGTTCTACTTCCTTTGAGTCTTGCCACAACGTGGTCCTACAACCCCGGTATTGCCTAAACAATAACGGTTTGGGCTAATCCGCGTTCGCTCGCCACTACTTGCGGAATCACTTTTGTTTTCTTCTCCTATGGGTACTAAGATGTTTCAGTTCCCCACGTTCGCCTCCTTCAACAGGATGACTGGCCTTCAACCAGCCGGGTTGCCCCATTCGGATATCCTGGGATCAATGGTTATTTGCACCTACCCCAAGCTTTTCGCAGCTTATCACGTCCTTCATCGCCTCCGAGAGCCAAGGCATCCACCGTCTGCCCTTAGTTACTTTCTTACTTCACCAACTGTACACTTTGTCTATGTTATCGATTTAAATCAACAACAAACAACAACAGCCGGTTGATATACTTAAAGTCTTTCAAGTTGCTCTACTTCTTTACTTTATTGATTTGTCCAACATGTCAAAGATCTTCTTAAAAAGGAGTGTGAGCCACAAGGCTCAGAAGTTAAAGGAGTTATCGTCCTACGGACTGGAAGTTAAGGAGAATGAATCCTTCTTGACTTCTTAACTACTTCGTTTCTTTACTTCTTTTTTATCGTGGAGAATAACGGATTCGAACCGTTGACCCCCTGCGTGCAAGGCAGGTGCTCTAGCCAGCTGAGCTAATCCCCCGAATCTATTCTTATGTTCAAAGGGTAAGGTTTAATGTTCAAAAGTTTTTAGATACTATCTTTGAATCTTAAACTTTGAATCTTAAACTTAAATCTTTGAACTCAAAAACACCTTCAGGCGTTTTTGGTAGTCCCAGGCAGAGTTGAACTGCCGACCTCTACATTATCAGTGTAGCGCTCTAACCAACTGAGCTATAGGACTGTCAACTAAAAGAGTTACCTTCTCAATCTGCCCGGGCAAGAATGCCCAGCTACATCTTTCTCTCTTTTTATCTATTTCTTAAACATACAACATAGTAATACAAAAAGCTATAAAAAAATATTAACCCTATTATATAAGAATATAACTACACTATATAATAGAAGAATACCAAGGCTCCAGAAAGGAGGTGTTCCAGCCGCACCTTCCGGTACGGCTACCTTGTTACGACTTAGCCCCAGTCATCGGTTTTACCCTAGGCCGATCCTGAACGGTTACGGACTTTAGGTACCCCCAACTTCCATGGCTTGACGGGCGGTGTGTACAAGGCCCGGGAACGTATTCACCGCGCCATGGCTGATGCGCGATTACTAGCGAATCCAGCTTCACGGAGTCGAGTTGCAGACTCCGATCCGAACTGAGAAAAGGTTTAAGGGATTCGCAGCCTGTCGCCAGGTAGCTGCCCTCTGTCCTCCCCATTGTAACACGTGTGTCGCCCCGGATGTAAGGGCCGTGCTGATTTGACGTCATCCCCACCTTCCTCACAGCTTACGCTGGCAGTCTTGTTAGAGTCCCCAGCATCACCTGATGGTAACTAACAATGAGGGTTGCGCTCGTTATGGCACTTAAGCCGACACCTCACGGCACGAGCTGACGACAACCATGCAGCACCTCGCAAATGACTATTGCTAGAAGTCCCCTTTCAGGGACGGTCCAAATGCGTTCAAACCCGGGTAAGGTTCCTCGCGTATCATCGAATTAAACCACATGTTCCTCCGCTTGTGCGGGCCCCCGTCAATTCCTTTGAGTTTCACCGTTGCCGGCGTACTCCCCAGGTGGATAACTTAACGCTTTCGCTGTAGAGCTTACTGTCTATCGCAAACTCCTAGTTATCATCGTTTACAGCGTGGACTACCAGGGTATCTAATCCTGTTTGATCCCCACGCTTTCGTGCATCAGTGTCAGTTATGGTTTAGTAAGCTGCCTTCGCAATCGGAGTTCTGCGTGATATCTAAGCATTTCACCGCTACACCACGCATTCCGCCTACCTCAAACATACTCAAGACTGACAGTTTCAACGGCAATTTTATCGTTGAGCGACAAACTTTCACCGCTGACTTATCAGCCCACCTACGCACCCTTTAAACCCAATAAATCCGGATAACGCTCGGATCCTCCGTATTACCGCGGCTGCTGGCACGGAGTTAGCCGATCCTTATTCATACAGTACATTCCAATCCCCTACACGTAGGAGCCATTATTCCTGTATAAAAGCAGTTTACAACCCATAGGGCAGTCATCCTGCACGCGACTTGGCTGGTTCAGGCTTCCGCCCATTGACCAATATTCCTCACTGCTGCCTCCCGTAGGAGTCTGGTCCGTGTCTCAGTACCAGTGTGGGGGACCTTCCTCTCAGAACCCCTATCCATCGCAGACTTGGTGAGCCGTTACCTCACCAACTATCTAATGGAACGCATGCCCATCTATCAGCGGATTACTCCTTTAGCAAATATTCCCATGCGGGACCCCTGCTTCATCCAGTATTAGTCCGACTTTCGCCGGGTTATCCTCGACTGATAGGTAGGTTGCATACGCGTTACGCACCCGTGCGCCGGTCGCCGGCAGATTAGCAAGCTAATCCCCGCTGCCCCTCGACTTGCATGTGTTAAGCCTGTCGCTAGCGTTCATCCTGAGCCAGGATCAAACTCTTCCTTGTCAAAATTGTTTTTTCTCGCTCAGTATCCTTAAAATCAATATATCTATTGACGGTTAATTCTTTCTTTAATCATCTACCTAATACATATATACACAAAAATACACATAATGAACTTACATATACAAAGGCATATTACATATAAAAGCAGACAACGCTTCTTGTACTACTTCTTGTTGTATGAAAATCTTTCAAAGAACGATTCGCTTTATGATCTTCCGTAAATTTATCCGGCTTTAGATAAATAAGCCGGTAAGGATATACCGGACCACTAAAATCAAACCAAATTTAACTCCCCGAATGAACAGGGTTCGATCAAAACGCGGGTGCAAAGATAACAATCTATTTTAACAACAACCAAATTTTTTCGGAACTTTTTTGAAGATTTATTGTTATACAAGGTAACGCCAAACCACAGAACGCTGAAAAACAAGGTGGCAGGGGAGAAAAATAATAAAAAAATCTCGTGATAAAGCTCAATCCTACCCGGATAATTCCCGTCTATATATAGTAATGTATCAGAAATCTATTTTAGCTGATTAAAGGCTATTATCTGAAAGTGCCCTCCGACCTGAATCATGACTCAATCTAAAAAGAGTAGAAACATGATTATCTTTTCTTCTATTCATCCTATTTCATTTGACTTTATATTACATCGGATTTTATTGCTGATAATTATCGACAGTTCTGCCGACAGTTATCGACAAGCCTGCTGATAATTATCGACAATATTGCCGACAATTGTCGGCAACAAAACTCTTGCATAAGAAACTGAAAAAGAATAGGATAGAAAATATGATTTTATGCTGAAAAAACGAGCAAAAATAAACATCTCAAATCACAGGATGAATAAAAAGGCCATTTTTAGTAATATTTGAAAGAAATATCCTTATGCCGGATTAATTAATTTCTTTTTCCTGTGAGGCATTTATAAAAAGAATATCACCTATTTCCTGGAATCCTCCGAAAAACTTTTCCGGTTCATGCTTAATGATTTCTTCCCGGAAACCGACAAGGGTAAGGCCCGCATGTTTAGAATTGGCCTGAATAACATCATTGATATTTTGATTTTCTCCCAGAAGGATAATTTCGATATTGGCCAGCGTAATAGGCAAGCGCCCTGCGTTGATGCGCTCCTTCAACTCTTCTTTAACGCTTTCGCGTTTATTCGAACTGCTGGTAATGAATATTCGTATCTGACTTTTATGCCAGTCAGGGTGTGCCATAATGATATAACCCAATAAGATCATCAGGTTGGTATTCTTCTCGTCGGTATCCCGTATCCAGACATGAATGCCGTTCTTCGTCCGCAACGGCATATGCGAACCGGCAAAGATACAGATATCGAAATTACCCGCTTTCACCAGATTAATATTGTCCAATATCCGGGATAACTCTTCGGGATGAGCCTTGTCGTACTCAAATACCGCCATATTATTCTCCATCCCGGAAATGGAAGGCGTCTGGATTACCTGCGCGATGGCAGAAGTATAGGAAGGAGAGATCATCGTATCAATATACAGAGCACTCTCATGTTCTTTTTGGCTGTCGATCAGTTGGCGCAATATCTCTTTGGATTCGATGTGAGTTTGCTTGCTGTAATACCCCTCTATAAAGTGGAAGTAGGTCCCGAATCCATGTTGATGGCTGATCCATTTCATCAGTTCCAGCACCTTCTCGCGTTCAAACGAATTCGGAGAGATACAAATCGCCGAAGGACGCCATTCCTCTTTCTCCATCATCGTCTGGTGCTTCTGCATAAAGACGCGTAGCCGCCGGTTAAGCTGAAAAAGGGCTCCCTCAAAGATATCTACCAATCCCTTTTCTTCTTTATTATAATGTTCTATCACGAGGTAGATCCCAACCAGCACCAAATAGGCCACAATCGTATAGATAGAGTCTATTTTAAACATAATCCATACCGAAAGTAAAAACCCTCCCAGCGAGAAATACCATTTCGAACGAAACCGTGGGCGATAAGAGGGAGGCGAACCGAAATGGTTCAGGAAAGAGATAAGACATAGGGTGCCGTAAGTAATCAGGAAGAACATCGAAATAATTCCTGCCACCACATTTATACTGCCCAGCATAACAAAGAAGAGCGCGATGAAGAAAGAGACCACAGTCGCATTAAAAGGCTCACGCGTTTTGCCCTTGCCCATCGCGAGGAATCTATTCAGCTTAGGCAATGGGAAACTTTTATCCGAAGCCAGCGCCTGCAACGTACGTGGTGCGACAAGAATAGAACCCAGCGCAGAAGAAAACGTACAAGCCGCCAATCCGATAGGAATAACAATATCACCAAAAACAGCAATACGCGACATCACCAGCTGATCCTCCAACAAATCCGCCTGAGAAGCCGAGACCGACAGCTTCCATACAACGAAAATATACACAATCAACCCGGTAAGGGTCGCCCCCATAGTTCCCAAAGGAATAGACTTACCCGGATTCTTCAAGTCGCCACTCAAACCCACACCCGCCGTCATTCCCGTAAAGGCCGGGAAGCAGATGGCGAAAACGACAAACAACCGATTGCTATTGAAAAAACCAAAATTACCACTTGCCGCTCGCGTAAGACCTTCCCCGTATTCAATCGGTTGACCGATGAAGAAGAGAAGAAGCGCGATAAACAGAATGATATTAACGGCATACAGCATCTTCATCCCCAAGCCTGCCCCTTTCCGCAAAATAAGTAGTGCCAACAAAACTAAGGCCGGCACACTCACCACCTGCCGTGGCAAATCAAAGCCGAGACTAGCCGACCACCAGTCAAAAAGAGGGCCGAATGATTCCGTGAAGGCGATAATATAAAAAGCGACGCTAATTACCTGTGAAAAGAAAAGCGTGATTCCGATTGTTGCCCCGATCTTTAATCCGAACGAACGCGAGATGATAAAATACTCGCCCCCGCCCTCTACGCGGGTGTTCGTCGCAATCTCCGAGATGGCCAGGGCCGTCGGAATGGTGATAAGATGTCCTAAGATGATAATGAGAATAGTTCCCCAGAAGCCTACCGTGCCTACCGCGAATCCGAAACGCAAGAAAAGTATCGCCCCCAGTATGGTGGAAATAGCCGTAAAATAGACCGGAGCCACTCCAAAGCCACTGTTCCTTTTATGGGTATTTTTCTCTTCCATCGACCGCCAGGTAATTGAAAAATGAAAATGGAGAATTGAACATTATAACACGTTATACTCTTAATTCTCCTTTTCTATTAAACGATGGAACAATGATACCAATTTATTTCATTGGAAGATGTAAAATGTGCAATTTAATTTTCAACTATTCCTGCTTAAAAGTTCCGTCCCGTGTCCCACCACAGACGAGTTCCTGCATGATCCGGTCCACCCAATGCGGCGGTCAACGCCTGGTATTGCTGTGGATCAGTATCTGCCAGTTCGGCCGGGAAATTCAGCCGACGTATCATAATCTCCGTGTCGATGATGCCATTACGGCTATTGTTGAATCGAACGGGGAAGAGACGCGGATACCCCGTACGCCTTTGTTCCGTCCAGGCCTCACATCCTTCGGGGAAAATAGCCAGCCACTTCTGCGTAATTATCTTTTCCAGCTTCACTTCATTACTTGCGCTCTCTATCCAGCGGGGAGACACCTTGCAACGGGCTTCTATATTGCTAGCCGGGTCGAATGCGTCAATATAATCCGCCCCTATGTTATCACTTTCCAGGTATTCCTCTACGGAAGAGGTTACGCTCCACTGACGGAAAGAGGTAGCCACACCCTGACGGTAACAAAACTCCGCACCTTCTCCCGTCCATCCGCGTAAAGCGGCCTCGGCACGTAAAAACCAGACCTCTGCCGCCGTCATAAGTATCGCTGAAGAGGACTGACTAACATACGGCTTGGAATGCCCGGCGTACAGCAGATTCGTGAACATGGCTCCCTGCCGGATTCCTTTAAATGTTCCCTTCAAAGGAACGGTTACCGTCTTTCCTTCCGAATTGGTATAGATCGCATCCTCTGCACAGGGCTCAAAGAACAAACTACTCCGCGGGTCTTCATAGCCATTGAGGATAGACTCCATAGAGGCATTCATCTGCGCCTCGTTCCAGACTATATTAATCTCTCCCAACGGATTGGAATAGCCCTTCTTGGTAGAAACCGCTACCATTTCATGCGCCTCTTCAAACACGCCCGCCGGATGTTCCATTGCTTTCATGAACTCGCTCTGCGCTTTTGCAGGAGCAGCCATTGCAATACGCACCGCCAACCGCATACGCAAAGAATTAACAAATTTCCGCCAGCTAATCAATTGTCCGTCCAGTAAGACATCAAACTTCGGAATCAGCGCAATCTCCGCTTCCCGATCCATATTACTATCGAACAGTTCAGCGGCAGTATCCAGGTCCTGAAAGAAAGCATAATAAACCTCTTCCAACGTGTCCGGATGATAATCACCCCCTTCGTGCCCGAAATTTGAATAGATGATAGGCCCGTAAATATCCGCCAACCGATGCATCGCCTCTACTTTAAGTACTTTCGTTATCGCGTGGAGGATCGGATAATTCACACGGGTGGAATCTTCCGACTTCTTCAACTGCGGCATGGTATAGCTGAATGTGTACAACCAATTACTGCCGTTCCATCCTTCCTGCAGGTTATAATCCGAGTTATGCGAGCCCCCGTTATGCGGCTTGTAGTCCATCATATAGCCAGAGAACATATCCGCGTTCAGGTTTTGCATGATCTGAAAAGGCCAGTTCTTACCTTTCCCGAAGTCATAATTAAAATAAATACCTTGCTGAATCACATCCAAAGGGATTCGCAGGTGATTATAATCAATCTGCATCTGCTCCTCAGTGATTCCCGACAAATCGGTATTATACTCCTTGAAATTATCCGTGCAACCGCTTGCCCATACAGCAAAAACAAAGGCAAGAATAGAAGTTATATATCTTTTCATTTCCGTAATCTTAGAATTAGAACTCACACTTAATATTAAACCCTAATGAACGGGTGGTCGGCATACCATACACCTCAATACCCTGATTGTCATTGCCGGTAGAAAGAACCAGCTCCGGATCAAAAGGTGCTTTCTTATAGAAGAAGAACAGATTGCGTCCTACAAAAGATAGGTTGACCGCCTGCAACACCTTTGTCTTCGCCACCAACGCCTTTGGAAGGCTGTAGCCGACAGACAGTTCACGCAAGCGAATATTCGTAGCATCGTACATATAATATTCCGTAACACCGGCACGTCCGCCGGCAACGTTTCGGTAGAAACCCTCTACATTCTCGATCTTGTGTCCTTCCAGCATCACATATCCCTGGTTACGGGCATCCCCTGTCGCTTTGGTCACCCCAAACTGGTCCATATCCGCCAATGTCTGCGACAGAATTTCTCCGCCATAGCGGCTATCGATAAGGAAAGAAAGCGTCCAGTTCTTATAACTCAACTCATTATTCCAACTTAATCGGAAAGCAGGATTGATATTTCCCACCTTAATCAGGTTGCCATCCCCCTCTACAAGCGGAAGACCGGCATTATCCCCTTCCGTTTCATACACGATCTGTCCGTTTGCATCCCGGACAAAGGCTTTACCGTAGATATCACCAAACTGCCCACCTTCGCGCAGCTTCATTGCGTAGCTGGAAGAGAATCCCTGCGGACCATACAGAAAGACCGGCAGCTCCTCATGCAGTTCCAGTACCTTATTCACATTTCGGGAGAAGTTAAACTCTGTCCGCCAGGTAAAATCATTACTGGTTACCGGGAAAGCCGACAGACTGATCTCCCAACCCCTGTTCTGAATATCCCCGGCATTCACATAGCGATACGCATATTTATCACCCGACTGCGCAGGCAGCTTAAAGAACTGATTGCGTGTATTTGTATTATACCAGGTTACACTCAGGCTGATCCGGTTATCCAGGAAACGCCACTCAGTCCCTAATTCCACCGAAGTAGTCATTTCCGGTTCCAGATCCTTGAAAGGCGCGGCATCGACAGGCTCTATTTCTCCTCCCGCCGATATATGTGCCACCGGATTAGTAATAAACAATGGTATATCATTCCCCACTTTACTCCAGACAGCCCTTACTTTTCCAAAGGAAATCCATTCCGGCAGTGGTAATGTTTTATTGAGAATCCACGAACTACCAATCGACGGATAAAAGAAACCCTTCCCTTCATGCGGCGTATAGGCCAGCGTAGAAGACCAGTCGTTGCGGGCCGTCAAATCCAGATACACCTGTTCTTCATAACCAATCTGTGCTGTCCCGAAAACCGACTGCAACTGCCGGCGGGCATCTATCTGCTGGCTGACATACGCCGAGCCATTCATATTGATATTCGCAATATTAAATACATTCGGATATTTCAACGAAGCCGTTTTTGAATCATAGCGCAGCGAGTTGACCGTCTTGTCATTTATACTCGCCCCGAGGGCAGCGTTGAGTGAGAAGTGTTTCCATTTCGTATTGGCCGTGGCAATAACGTCAGCGTAATACATCGTTTCATCAAAATACATTTCGACATAGCGTCCGTTCTCTCCCGCCAATGCCGGAGCGGTGGAAGCATAAAACTGCTGCCTGATTCGGTCACTCACATCGTCCACACTACCGCGTGCCTGTATCTTCAACCAATCCGTCACCTGCACTTCCGCCGATATAGAGGCCATTACCCTGTCGCGCACATCCTTACTTTTGATACGGTTGAGCACCCAATACGGATTCTGCTCAAAGTCCTGGATATCGCTATGCCAATTCTGTACGTATAGATTACGCTCTTCGTCGTAGACTTCATAATTCTCCCGGTAAGGCGTCATATCCATTCCGCGCGGGAAACGATAAAGTCCCACCAACGGATTCATATAAAATCCCCCCGACGTATTCCGGTTATCCAGCTGCTGATGGAAAAGATTCACATTCCCATCCAGCTTCAGCCGGCCATCAAACAGCGACGCCGTCTCGCGGAAGTTAATATTATGGCGTGTCATCTCATTTTCTTCTGTAATACCGCTAGCCGTTGTATTCCCATACGAGAAATAGGTCTGGTAGCGTTCGTTTCCGGCGCTGATTGCAAAGGTTGTCAGTGCCGTTACACCTGTACGGTAGAAATCCCCTAGGTTATCATACGCCTTATCTACGGTACCCCGCTCGCCCCAACTGGTTATACCGTCGCTGCTACCATAAGTGTCCTGCATCTCCGGCAAAGCAAAAGCATTATCGAATGTAAAATTGGTAGAAAAGGTAATCTGCCGCCTGTCGGACTGTCCCCGCTTCGTCGTGATCAGAATTACCCCGTTCGCCGCCTGGCTACCATACAACGCAGCAGCCGGTGCGCCTTTCATCACCGTTATACTCTCTATATCTTCTGAATTCAAGTTAGAAATACCATCTCCGCCATCCCGGTTACCGGCATCCGCCGTTCCGCCGACAGCACTAAAGGCCTGTTCATTCGATGCCGTCAGTATCGGCATCCCGTCAATAACGAATAATGGCTGATTATTCCCTACCACACTACGGATCCCGCGCATCAACACCTTCGACGAAGAGCCCAAGCCCGATGATGCTTTGTTGATCTGAAGTCCTGCAATCTTCCCGGTCAATGAATTGATCAGATTCGCATCCTTCACCTTCGTCAACTCTTCACCCTTCACCTCCTTCAGTGCATAGGTCAGTGACGATTCGTTGCGCTTCAGCCCCAAGGCCGTCACGACAACCGCATCCAGCATCTGCGTGTCCGGATGCATAAAGATTAGCAATACATCCTCGTTTGTTACCAGAACCTCCTGTGATTCATACCCCAAATAAGAAATTACCAGGCTCGCCCCGATAGGAATATTCAATTTGAATTCTCCTTCCAGGTCAGAGACAGCGCCGTTCATCGTTCCCTTTTCCAGTACGCTCGCACCGGTCAATGGTTCTCCATTCTCATCAACAATGACGCCGGTAATTAATACTTTCTCCTGATTCTCAATCCATTCATTGGCATACAACCTTTGGTTGTTCGCAATAAACAGGCATGGCATTAATAATAGCAATACGATTAACTTCTTCATTTTTTTATTCCTCTGTATAATACAGTGTGCCTTGTTTGACAAATAAAATGCGATATCCTTTCGATATTAGACTTTTATAAAACAAACATCCGCGTTAAAAGTTCACGAAGTCCCTCAAAATTATACAATAAGCCGCTTAATTGAAAAAAACAGGCTCCATTGAATAACCAATTAAGCCTGCCTTTCATATCTTCCTATTGTACCTGGTCCGATTCTTTCTTCGGCGGATAATCCAGCGTATAGTGCAATCCCCGGCTCTCTTTCCGGTCGATTGCCTGACGCATAATCAGATAGCCGGTATTGATAATGTTCCGTAGCTCGCAGATATCCTTCGAGGCGAACGAACGCTTAAACAAACTCTCCGTCTCTTCATATAAAATATCCAGTCGATCCCATGCTCGCTTCAAACGGAGATCAGAGCGCACAATGCCCACATACGTACTCATAATCTGTCCCACCTCCTTAGCGCTTTGCGTGATCAGCACCATCTCCTCGGGCGAGCGCGTACCCTCGTCGTTCCACGCCGGAATGTCCAACTGAAAATCATACTCCTTAAAGAAATCCAAGCTATGCTTCGCCGCGGCATCCGCATAAACCACCGCCTCAATCAGCGAGTTAGAGGCCAACCGATTCCCTCCGTGCAACCCCGTGCAGGCACATTCGCCCACGGCATACAGCCGCTTGATCGACGAACAGGCATTCAGATCCACCTTAATCCCCCCGCATAGATAGTGCGCCGCAGGAGCCACCGGAATATAATCCTTCGTGATATCGATGCCATAGCTCAGGCACTTTTCATAGATATTCGGGAAATGCCTGCGCGTTTCCTCCGCATCCTTATGGGTTACGTCGAGGTAGACATAATCCTCCCCTCTGTTCTTCATTTCATTATCGATGGCGCGGGCAACGATATCGCGCGGCGCCAGTGAAAGCCGCGCGTCGTACTTCTGCATAAATTCCTTGCCGTCCATCGTTCGCAACACGGCGCCATAGCCCCGCATCGCTTCCGTGATCAGGAACGAGGGGCGGTCGCCCGGATGGTAGAAAGCCGTAGGATGGAACTGCACGAACTCCATATCCTTCACCGTCCCCTTGGCACGGTAAACCATCGCGATCCCGTCGCCGGTAGCAACCAACGGATTGGTCGTCGTCTGATACACCGCACCGATTCCCCCGGTGGCCATCAGCGTCACGCGCGAGAGGAATGTCTCAATCTGTCCCGTCTCCAGATTCATAATATAAGCGCCGTAGCATTCAATATCCGGTGTCTGTCGCGTAACGGTAACACCCAGATGATGCTGCGTCAATATCTCGATTGCGAAATGATTTTCGAAGACCGTAATCTGCGGATGATGCTGCACCGCCTTAATCAGACTGTCCTGTATTTCCGCTCCGGTATTGTCCTTATGATGCAGAATGCGATGCTCGGAATGTCCCCCCTCGCGATGCAGGTCGAAATTGCCCGCCTCATCCTTATCGAAGTCAACACCCCAACTGATAAGCTCTTCGATCTGCGCCGGCGCTTCATACACCACCTTCTCGACAGCCGTCTGATCGCTCAGCCAGTCGCCGGCAATCATCGTATCCTCAATATGCTTCTTGAAATTGTCGTTCATTAGGTCGGTTACCGAAGCCACGCCCCCTTGAGCGAAGTAGGTATTAGCCTCCTCCAGTCCCGATTTACAGACAAGGGCAACGCTCCCTTTCCCCGCTACTTTCAGCGCGAAGCTCATCCCCGCGATACCGGAACCAATGATCAGGAAATCAAATTTCTGTACCATCATAGTTATATTTGGAGAGCAAAGATAGTCGATTAATTAGAAAAACTAAAACAACCGACCTTTTTACGCACTCAGGGGAGAATGCCACCGACGATTGTCTGCTCCGTCCGCTCGAACACCTCCGGGAAAGGCACACCCTTCACCGGGAAAGGCTCATGGATGGTCAGAACGATCCGATTCCCCAGTCCCACGGGAAAGTTACCCCAGCGCGACATCTTCCAGGAATTGTTGATCGTAACGGGAACCATGTAGGCAGAGGGCGCGTACTTGCACAACACCTTCAGCCCGTTCTCCGCAAAACGCCGCGGGCGTCCGTCGCGACTACGGGTCCCTTCGGGAAAGATAACAGCCGCACGGTGCGTCGTTTCGATATACTCACTCAACGTACGGATTGCCGACAACGCCTGTTTCGAATCCTTTCTGTCGATCACAACCGATCCGCCATGTTTCAGATTATACGAGATACTCGGTATGCCCCGCGCCAGTTCTATTTTACTGATGAACTTCGGATGCGTCTTACGCATAAACCAGATAATCGTAGGGATATCGTACATACTCTGATGATTCACGGCAATAATCAACGGCACACCTTCCGGCAATCGATCCAGATGCTCTATCCGGTATCGCGTACATAATATATAGGTATTCGCCACGAGGCAGGCATTCAGCCAGTCCACACTCTTCTTATGCGCCGCATATCCGAACAACCGCAAACAAATCCATTGCACCGGATGAAAAACCAGCAATATCAAAAAGAACAGCAAATAATATACCACCGACAAAGGAATAGAGAGAAGTTTACGCATAAGACCGAGTTTTATTTCCCGACAAAGGTAGAAAAAATTGAAAATGGAGAATTGAATCGAAGATCGCGAAGCGTAAAATAAATAGGGGATCACTCCGAAAAGTCACACTTTTCTCA
>JAJDIA010000024.1 GCA_030266465.1 Parabacteroides sp. OttesenSCG-928-G21
GCTGAAAACAAACATGTTTTCATCGTTCTTACAGAACTCCATCCTCTCATGATCTATTGTCCCAGGGTTCCCGTTGGTCACCCTGGGCTAGTATCTGTCGTGCCTACAGCACTCTAAAACACCTTCACATCTCCTTTGAATTTATTCTCTAAATAAGACTACGCACTTAGTGAATGGGACATTCAAATTTCCATGTAAAAAATATGGGCAAACCTCTTGTATATCAGAAAAAAAAACTACCTTTGTGTCCGATTTTTGAGAGATATAGACAATATAATGTCCAACTTCTAATTAAAACAAACTTAGTATTAACAATTTAGAATGGAAAATTTAAAGAACATCCAACCCGTTGAAGATTTCAACTGGGATGCCTATGAACAAGGCGAATCTTACGGTGAAGTAAGCAAGGACGATCTTGTAAAAACGTACGACGAAACCCTGAATAAAATAAACGACAGAGATGTCGTAATGGGTAAAGTCACCTCAATGAACAAACGTGAAGTGGTGGTAAACATCGGCTTCAAATCAGACGGCGTTGTGCCTATGTCTGAATTCCGGTATAACCCGGATCTGAAAATTGGCGACGAAGTAGAAGTATACATCGAAAGCCAGGAAGATAAAAAAGGACAATTGCTCCTTTCACACAAGAAAGCTCGTGCTACCCGCTCTTGGGATCGCGTTAACGAAGCCTTCGAAAAAGATGAAATCGTTAAAGGATTTATCAAATGCCGTACGAAAGGCGGTATGATTGTTGACGTATTTGGTATCGAAGCGTTCTTACCGGGATCACAAATCGACGTGAAACCGATCCGCGATTATGACGTATTTGTCGGCAAGACTATGGAATTCAAGATCGTTAAGATCAACCAGGATTTCAAAAACGTTGTGGTATCTCACAAAGCGCTTATCGAAGCAGAACTCGAACAACAGAAAAAAGACATTATCTCGAAACTGGAAAAAGGACAAGTACTGGAAGGAACTGTCAAAAATATCACTTCTTACGGTGTATTCATCGACTTGGGTGGCGTAGACGGTTTGATTCACATTACCGACCTTTCTTGGGGACGCGTTTCTCATCCGGAAGAGATCGTTCAACTGGACGAGAAAATCAACGTTGTTATTTTAGATTTCGACGACGAGAAAAAACGTATCGCTTTAGGTTTGAAACAGCTGACTCCGCATCCTTGGGATGCTTTGGACGCAGAACTGAAAGTGGGCGACAAAGTAAAAGGGAAAGTAGTGGTTATGGCCGACTATGGTGCATTTATCGAAATAGCTGCCGGCGTAGAAGGTTTGATCCACGTATCGGAAATGTCTTGGACACAGCACCTGCGCAGCGCTCAAGACTTCATGAAAGTGGGCGACGAAATCGAAGCTGTTATCCTGACGTTAGATCGCGACGAGCGTAAGATGTCTTTAGGTATTAAACAACTGAAAGCCGACCCATGGGAAGATATCGAATCTCGTTTCCCTGTTGGTTCAAAACATACAGCCAAAGTGCGTAACTTCACAAACTTCGGTGTATTCGTTGAAATCGAAGAGGGCGTTGATGGCTTGATCCATATTTCCGACCTTTCTTGGACAAAGAAAATCAAACATCCGTCAGAATTTACTCAGATCGGTGCTGATATCGAAGTACAGGTGTTGGAAATTGATAAAGAAAACCGTCGTTTGAGCCTTGGCCACAAACAACTGGAAGAAAATCCTTGGGATGTATTTGAAACAATCTTTACGGTTGGTTCAATTCACGAAGGAACAATCATCGAATTACTGGATAAAGGCGCTGTAATTTCATTACCTTATGGTGTGGAAGGTTTTGCAACTCCGAAACATTTGGTAAAAGAAGACGGTTCGCAAGCTGTTGTTGAAGAGAAAATGGAATTTAAGGTAATTGAATTCAATAAAGAAGCAAAACGCATCATTCTTTCTCACAGCCGTATTCATGAAGATGAACAAAAGCAGGCGAAAAAAGATGCAGTTCCTACTGCAGAAAAGAAAACTACCAAACGTAGTAAAAAATCTGAAGAGGAACCAGCATTGACAAGTTCAGTAGAGAAAACCACATTAGGTGATATCGAAGAATTAGCTGCTTTGAAAGAAAAGCTTTCCGGAAAAGAATAAGTCTACGGAATATCATAAAAAGGGCGGTTTGAATTCTCAAACCGCCCTTTTCTTTTTTTGTTTATTTTATTTAATTTGCTTCCGCTATTTCACGAATCTGCTCCTGCATCGCATAATAGGCAGGATCTTCTTCGATGTTAATTAACTGATTGATTTTATGCCTGTTGTCTAAATCGGTAAAATAAGTTTTTACTACTTTGTATAAATCGAAACCTTTTGTTGACCCGGCTGCCAGACCTAATGATTCTACCATTTTCCCAACAGCCGCATGAATCTCAGCTTCATTTATCAGATGAAGCTCGTTACTGTGAATTAAGCTCTTTCCCATGATTGTTGACTTTAATGTTACACATGTTCATTAATAAGAATGTCTTAAAGATACAAATATCTTTCAAACTTCCCCAAACATTTCACTATTTTTGTTTTTTAAAATAATTTATAACATGAAGAAGCTGGTGATATTTGATTTGGACGGGACGTTATTAGACACGATTGCAGACCTTGCAGATAGTACAAACACTGCATTAGAAAAAAACGGATTTCCGACTCATCCTGTTGAAGCCTATCGTTTTTTTGTTGGGAATGGTATTAACAAATTATTTGAACGGGCATTGCCGGAAGGCGAAAAAAGCGAAGCGAACATTTTACGGATACGGAAAGATTTTCTGGCCTATTACAGTTTGCACCATTCAGACAAAAGCACTCCTTATCCCGGTATTCCGGAATTGCTGAAAGAATTAAACCGACAGAACGTGCAACTGGCTGTCGCTTCCAATAAATATGATGAAGGAGCCAAGGAATTAATACCCTATTATTTCCCGACAATTCCATTTGTTGCTGTATTTGGGCAACGTCAAGGGATTGCACCGAAGCCCGACCCGACTATAATACACGATATCCTGGCGATTGCTAAAATTCCGAAGGAGGATGTGCTTTACGTTGGAGATTCAGGAGTGGATATGCAAACAGCTATAAACGCAGGACTAACCTCTTGCGGAGTAACCTGGGGCTTTCGTCCGCAAACAGAATTAGAACAGTTTAATCCGGATTATATTATCAATAATCCGAAAGAGATCCTGACTATCCTGAAAGGATAAAGAAAATTTGTCCTCATTTTAAACAAAACATGACGTTCAAACGTTATGAATACAGGGAACATTATTGTTTAAGCTCTGAAATCTTTCTAACCGTATTATCCGGGATTGCAAAGACAACGTAAAATCATATGAAAAAGTGGCTGAAGTGGATAGGAATGATATGCCTGATACCAATTATCCTGGTATTACTTACCGCTATACTTTTATATGTTCCTCCCATTCAAAATAAACTTGTTCAAGTCGCCACAAAATATGCTAGTGAGGCTACAGGCATGCAAATCGGCATCGACCGGGTACGCCTTTCTTTTCCTGTGAATTTAGCCGTTTGCGGAATAGAGGTGGTTACCCCTCCTGACACCCTGGCAACAATAGAACGTCTGATTGTCCACGTTAATCCTTTCCGGATTGCAAATCAGGTTATCGGTGTCAAAGCCCTTACTCTTCAGGAAGTAGAGGTAAATACCGGTTCCTTTACGGATGGTATGGCTATAAAAGGATATGTCAAATCTTTATCTGCAAAAGCTGATCGCATCTCTTTAGCTGAAGAAACTGTTCACTTAAACCACATTATATTAAGTGATGCGACTATTCTACTGCGCATCGACTCTCTCTCTCAAGAAAAAGACACAACGAACAGTGAACCTGTCAACTGGAAACTTTCATTGGATAAAGCAGCATTAAAGAATGTCTCTTTTGCTATGCAAATGCCGGCAGATTCATTCGCTTTGCATACACACATCGCCAATGCAGGGATGACAAGCGGAGTTATCGACCTGGGGCAATCCCAATATAGCATCGAACGATTTAACCTGGCTGCATCACATATCAACTATGATGGTGATTATAACCAATCCACACCAGGATTCGACCCTATGCATATCCGTTTAAGGGACATAAATACGACTATTCATTCTGTTTTTTACCAAGGATTGGATATACAGGCTGATATTCTTTCATTTGCATTAAAAGAGCAGTCCGGCTTAGCTATATCTTCACTTAACGGTATAGTTAAAACCGACAGCAGTTTGATCTCTGTACCGGGACTATCCTTACAAACGGATCATTCTACGATTAAACTCTCTGCTTCTGTCCCATGGAGTTCTCTTGAAGAACAGCCGCAAGGCAACATGGAAGCCACATTAAAAGCCTCCATAGGTAAAAATGATATTTTCGCATTTCTTCCAGATCTGTCTGCTGATTTTAAACGTTCTTACCCGGAAAAGCCCCTCAATTTGGCTTTAGCTGTAAATGGAAATGTTAATAGTTTAAATCTGAAAGAACTGAAAGCCGAATTGCCTGATGCCTTTTCTGCAAATGCCTTAGGAGGGATGACGTACGTAATGGATAGTATTCATCGTTCGGCAGATATTCACCTTACAGCCCTCACCGGAAATCTGAATTTTGTATCAGAACTTCTCTCTCCGGAACAACGCAAGCGTATTCATATCCCATCCGGCATGGAATTGGCTGGAGATATTCAAATAAAAGAGCAGGAGTATTTAGCAGACATAAATATAATAGAAGATAAGGCGGTTGTGTCATTGGATGGACGTTATCATTCCCTTACAGAATCTTATCAGGCCGCTTTAAAGATTGACAATCTCGAACCTGTCCATTTTCTTCCCAAAGATTCTTTGTTATTAGTTGCCGCCTCACTGACTGCAGAAGGTAAAGGTTTTGATCCCTTTGCGCAAAATACATGGGCGACTATTGAAGGTAAGATATCAAATTTTACTTATGGGGAAATGGCTCTGTCTGATATTACACTGGATGCTTCTTTAAAAGAAAATCAGGCTTCCCTCAATATAAACAGTAATGATTCTCTGGCGAATCTCCACATTATATTTGACGGCACAATTACAGAGACGCTTAGTCAGGGAATGTTGATTATGGATGTAGACAGCCTGGATTTATATGGTTTAGATCTTCTGGACAGTCCTTTCAGGACCTCATTCCAACTTTTTGCCGAAGGCCGGACAGACCTGAAGGAATACAATCAATTGGATGTATCTTTAGGAAACTGGGAAATACGAACGGAAGATCAGCGTTTTCAACCCAAACTACTTACTTTAAAAGCCCAAACCGATTCCGACACTACGCGCGTATCTCTGCATGCCGGAGATTTAGGTATTATTCTTACAGGAAATGCCGGATTGAACAGGATGGTGGAACAATTTGGCATCATCTCGGATGAAATAAACCGGCAATTAGAACAAGATTCGACCATAAACATCGCTGCACTCAACCCGTCATTACCGGATATGAACCTTTCTATTACGGCTAAACGAGACAATCCTATCTATAACATATTGCGTCGGTACTATATCAATTATACGGATGTCAATATATATGCCTCAACATCTCCGGAAGAAGGCATTCGTTTAGATGCCGGTGTTTACGCTTTTGCCCGTGATACATTTCTTATTGATACGATAAGGGCAACCGTCCGGCCCGACTCATCCGGTCTGTTATACACTGGCGAGGTTGTAAAAAACCGATATAGACAACAACTCCCTTTTTCTGCCTATTTGCACGGTTCCATCAAAAACAACTATGCTGATGCTGAACTTTTATATACAAACCATCTGAAAGAAACAGGTATTTTACTGGGAATTCGCGCTATAAAAGAATCTGCAGGAATAACATTCCAGCTATATCCCGACGAACCCATTATTGCTTTTAATAAATTCAAATTAAATGCCGATAATTATCTTTATCTGAACAGTTTAAAAGATATTGATGCGAATATACGGTTTGAAGGGCAGGAGAATGCTTTCGTATGGCTCCATTCCATTGATGGCGGAGGAGATTATCCGGAACAACATATTGAATTAAGTAACCTGAATTTAGGTACGATCACTACAGGATTTGCTGACTTGCCCAATATGGGTGGAATACTTAGTGCGGATCTCCAGTATGCTCCGACCGAAGAGACATTCCTGGTCGTGGCAGATGCGCACATTGATGAGTTGATCTATGAAAAAGGGCGGGTAGGTGAAATTATGTTTAATGCCGTATATCTGCCTCTGGAAAATTCAATACATCAGGTCGATGCACACTTCTATCACGATCAGAATGAAATTATAACGGCAACGGCCATGTATAATGCCGCACAAACTCAAAATAATGTGGAAGGAACTTTAGACCTGACAACACTCCCATTAGCAATGGTCAATGCTTTTATTCCGGAGAACAGGGCGGAAATGCAGGGAGCTTTGAACGGGCATATGTCAATTACAGGATCATCCGCATCGCCTATGCTCAATGGCTATATGCAGTTGGATACCAGTTCTGTTTATTTAGGAATGGCTGACACCCGTCTTCGGTTTGACGACAAAAAAATTACAGTTGACAATAGCTTAATCAGTTTTAATAAATACAACATCTACGCTACCGGAAACAACCCGTTCATTATAGACGGACATATTAACATGGCTGATTTCTCACGCATGATGGCTGATTTACGGTTGACAGCAAATAATATGCAGGTATTGGATGCACGCAGAACCCGTGAGAGTATGGTGTATGGCAAACTGTATATGGATTTTAATAGTACGGTAAAAGGTCCGCTCTCCAACCTGGTTGTCAGGGGAGATGCTCATCTGTTGGGCGGAACCGATGTAACCTACATTTTAACCGAATCGCCGTTAACCGTACAAGACCGTATGGAAGGATTAGTGACATTCACATCTTTCACCGATACACTCACACGGCAACGCAGAAGTCAGGAACAATTGGCGCTTGGAGGAATAGATATGCTTATGGTGATCCATATTGACCCCAATGTTCAGTTTAGAGCAGACCTGACCCCCGACCAATCCAATTACGTGGAAGTGGAAGGCGGAGGAGATTTATCTTTTCAATATACTCCCCAGGGAGATATGATATTGAACGGACGATATACTTTCTCGGAGGGGATCGTTAATTATTCCCTGCCTGTAATACCGTTAAAAGCCTTTAATATCCATAATGGCAGTTATGTGCAATGGGATGGAGAACTTATGAATCCATTGATCAATGTCATAGCCACAGAACGTATGCGGGTTTCAATAAATGACAATGACGGCGGCACAAAACGGGTTAATTTTGATGTGGGTATCAGCGTACAGGATCACCTGGATAATATGCAGATGTCATTTATTATCGATGCCGAAAATACAGAGATACAAACTGAACTGGCTGCTATGGGAGATGATGAGCGTACACGGCAGGCTGTATATATGATGGTGACAGGTACTTATATGGCAGCTGGTGGTGCCAATATGAATTTAGGTGGTGCACTGGGGAATTTCCTTGTTGGTGAAATTAATAACATAGCCGGTGACGCTTTAAAAAGTGTGGATATTAATATCGGATTAGACACGTATGAAACCGGAGGAAATTCCCAGACCGATTTCACTTTTAGTTTTGCTAAACGTTTCTACAATGATCGTATACGCGTTTCCATCGGAGGGAAAGTATCTACGGGTGAAAGTTTGCAGGAAGAGCAATCTTTCTTAGATAATTTTGCGGCAGAATATTTATTGGATCAGGCGGGTACAAAAACAATAAAAGTATTCTATGATCGGAATTATGAAAGTTTGTTGGATGGGGAGGTGATTGAAACGGGTGTAGGTTTAGTGCTTCGAAAAAAGGTGCTTCATCTTCGGGAATTATTTGATTTCAGAAAAAAGAAGGTAACTCCGAAACCAGAAGAAAATGAGGATGAACAGCAAGAAAAACAGGCTTTTAATACCTATTACAGGCCTATATTCGTATTAACTTCACAAGATGAAATGGAGGATGAGTAACTATTTGAAACATATAAAAATAATACAAGCTGGCACTTTAATACGATTAATAAGTGTATTGCTTCTCGTTTTATCCGGTTGTTCCACTACAAAGAATTTGCCTGAGGGAGAAACGCTATATACAGGAATAAAAAAACTTGAAATAGTAGATCCTGATCGCAGTAAAGAAGGAGATGCCGCTCTGCAGGAAGTAGAAGGAGCTTTATCTTATCCTCCCAATAATTCATTATTTGGAAGTTCAACAACAAGAATCCCTTTTCCTGTCGGTTTATGGATTTATAACGGTTTTCAAAAGTACAATAAAGGAATTGGGAAATGGATTTTTGACAAATTTGCAGCAAAACCCGTATTGATTAGTACCGTTAATCCGGATGTCCGTACATCTGTTGCAAACAATATGCTCCGGGAGTACGGCTATTTTGACGGACATGTTTCACATGAGGTAATTCCGGATACCAAAGATTCGCTTAAAGCTAAAGTTAGCTATACAGTAGAAATGAATCACGCATATACGTATGACAGTATTCAATATATGCGAATGCGCCATTATGCGGATACAATTATCCAGGCCAATGATAAGGATCGTTTATTACACAAGGATGATCAATTCAATGTGATTAAACTTGAAAATGAGCGTCAACGAATTTCAACGCTTTTAAGGAATAATGGTTTTTACTATTACCGACCTGAATATATTGTTTATGAAGCGGATACTTTAGCGACACCAGGTAAAATATGGTTGCGCGTTATGCGGAAAAGCGGTACGCCAAATAACGCTTTACAGCCTTACAAAATAGGAAATATATCGGTTTATATGAATGGCTATAATGGCGAAGCACCTACTGATTCCGTTCAGTATAAGGATATGACGATCTATTATGAAGGAAAGCTTAGAATACGACCTCCGGTATTGTATGGCCGATTACGATTTAAACCCGGAGATTTGTATACACAGGAGGAACAACAACGTTCTCAAACCGGGCTTTCACGTTTAAGCGTATTCCGCTATGCCGAATTCCAATATATACCTCAGGAGTCAGTTCTAGACTCTGTACAAAGAGGCAGATATAATATGCGGGACTCATCAGAGCATTATTTGAATGTTCGGATAAATACGACTTATGATCTTCCCTACGATGGGGAATTCGAAATAAACGCAAAGACAAAAGATAATAACTACGCCGGACCGGGAGCAATTTTTTCTCTTACCCGTAGAAATGCTTTTCGGGGTGGTGAAATTCTGGGATTCCAATTACGTGGCTCTTATGAATGGCAAACGGGGAATCAAACTGAAGGTGCGAGTAAAGTCAACAGTTATGAGCTTGGTGCAAATGCAACTTTAACCGTTCCTTTCATACTCTTTCCCGGCTATATTTATAGGGATTTGGTCCAGCCATCTTCTACGACTTTTAAAGTTAGTGTTGACTGGATGAACAGAGCGCATTATTTTAAAATGACCTCATTGGGATTTAGTATGGCCTATGATTTTCGTCCGACGCCGACAACGCGTCATACGATAACTCCCTTCAGGCTGAATTACAACAAACTGAATCCTACAGATCAGTTTCTGGAAAGAGCAGAAGAAAACAGAAGCCTTCTGTTAAGCTTACAAGATCAGTTTATTCCTGCAATGAGCTATGCGTTTACTTATGACAATACTTCTGTTAGCGACCGGCATTTCTTTTCCTGGTCTTCATCGATTACTCAGGCAGGGAATATAATCGGAGGCATTTATTCGTTAGCCGGCAAAGATTTTAATGAAGCAAATAAAAATTTATTAGGTAGTCCTTTCGCTCAATTTATTAAAGGAACCAGTGAGATAAAATACAATTATCGTATCGATAAAAACAACAGATTGGTTTTTCGTATGATGGGAGGTGCTATTTATAGTTATGGCAATGCCAGAATATCCCCTTACAGCGAGCAATTTTATATTGGAGGTGCTAACAGCGTACGTGCTTTCACGATTCGCTCGGTAGGTCCCGGTAGGTATCAATCTCCTCTTAATGCAGACGGAACAGTTAATAAATATGCCTATATCGACCGAACGGGTGACATAAAATTTGAAGCTAACCTGGAATATCGTTTCCGTATTGCCGGAGATCTGAACGGTGCATTGTTTTTGGATAGTGGTGGAATCTGGTTAATAAGAGATGACAAAGATCGTCCCGGTGGAACACTAAAAAAAGGCAATTTCTTCAAAGATTTAGCTACAGGTACAGGGGTAGGGATACGCTATGCTCTCTCTTTTATGGTTCTCCGCTTAGATTTAGGTATTGCTTTACATATGCCTTATGATACCGGGAAAAGTGGTTATTTCAATGCTCCGAAACTTTTTAAAAACGGGAGTTATTCATGGCATTTAGCGGTCGGCTATCCGTTCTAAATACAGACATTGTCAAATCCTTTCTGTTATATAATCTATAATATGCAAACAGAGTTGTGTTGTTTGCTCACTGATATCCAGATCGGGATTAAGCTCTACCAAATCCATTGATTTGATTAGATTGGTTGCGAGTATCTGTTCTACAAAATCATCAAACTCTTCCCTCATAAGACCGTTTGGAACAGATGTGCCTGTTCCGGGAGCAAATTGTGGATCCAGACTATCAATATCAATACTAAAATGCACATTTCTTATTTTTCGTTCGCGTAGTTTTTTCCTGATATCATCAACAACATAACAGATCCCATCACGCCGGAGTGTTTCCATGGTATAAATACTCAGATGCTCGCGATGTATTAATTCCAGTTCGCCTTTATCCAGACTGCGTGTGCCTACCAAAAACACATTCTCCGGTTTTACCTTATTTCCCGGAGCATAAACATTAACCAACGCTTCGCTCCCTAATCCCATCAGGGCACTTAAAGGCATACCGTGTATATTGCCACTCGGTGATGTCTCATTGGTATTTATATCTCCATGGGCATCTAACCAGATAATGCCAAAATCATCAAAACATTTCCCAACTCCCGACGCACTTCCCAGGCCTAAAGAATGATCACCGCCAATAACCAAAGGGAATGCTCCTCCTTTCAACGTATCATAAACCAGCTCTGCCAGGTTATTATTCACCTCCACAATGGCATCCAGATATTTCATACTATTGCTTCGGGAGAATTTATCTTCTTCACGCACAGGTGGCACATATAAATTCCCCAGATCGAATACCCGGTGTCCATGCTTACGGATAATGTCAATTAATCCCCTTTCCCGTAAATGATTAGGCGCTTTTTCCACGCCTTCTCTATCACACCCAAGATTCAACGGTACACCAATCACATTTACTTTCATAGTCTTATGTTTTATAGAAAATTTTGGAAAGTATTTCTTATGATGCCTATTGCCTCCTTCACTTGTTCGGCTGTGATGATAAGCGGAGGTGTAAAACGAATAATATGTTCATGTGTTGGCTTGGCTATTAAACCGTTTTCTTTTAAAGCCAGACAAATATCCCAGGCGGTTTTATTCCCACGCGGTTCCGTTACAACTGCATTTAAAAGCCCTTTACCACGAACTTGCTTAATCATAGGATTCTCTATTTTGGCCATTTCACTACGAAACAGATTGCCCATTTTAAATGCGTTTTCTGCAAGCTGCTCATCTTTTACTACCTGCAACGCGGCAATTGCCACTTTGGATGACAATGGGTTTCCACCATAGGTTGAACCATGTTCACCCGGATGTATTGTCAACATGATTTCATCATCAGCCAAAACCGCCGAAACCGGAGTGACTCCTCCTGAAAGGGCTTTCCCTAAAATCAGTATATCAGGACGAACAGACTCGTAATCACAAGCTAAAAGTTTTCCGGTTCTGCCAATTCCGGTCTGAATTTCATCAGCCATAAAGAGCACATTATGCTTTCGACATAATTCATAACAAGTTTGCAGATAGCCTTCATCAGGCACTACGACGCCTGCTTCTCCCTGGATTGGCTCAACCAAAAAACCTACCACATCCGGATTTTTTAGTACAAGTTGTAGTACTTCAGTATCATTATAAGGGACCTTTATAAAACCGGGCGTATATGGCCCAAATCCACCATAAGCTGTCGGGTCTGTACTCATTGAAACTATCGTGATTGTCCTGCCATGAAAATTCTCATTGCATACAATAATTTTTGCTTTTTCCGGTGCAACACCCTTTTTATCATATCCCCAACGGCGACATAGTTTTAAAGCCGTTTCAACAGCTTCCGCACCGGTATTCATCGGCAGTAATTTGTCATAACCGAAAAACGAACAGACAAATTCCATATATTCACCTAATATATCCGAATAGAAGGCTCTGGATACCAGTGTCAGCTTCTCAGCCTGTTCTTTTAATGCTTCAATGATCTTGGGATGACAATGTCCTTGGCTTAAAGCCGAATAGCCGGAAAGGAAATCCAAATATTTCTTTCCTTCCACATCCCAAACATGAACGCCTTTGCCCCGTTCTAAAACGACTGGCAGGGGATGGTAATTATGCGCACCATATTTTTCTTCACGTAAGATATAATTTTCTGCGACCATACTGTAATCCTCCAAATAAACATATTGTAAGCTTCGATGTAATATTCCCTACAAATATAACAATGCAAGCTTGCAATTTGTCAACTAAAAGCATATGTTAAGAAGCAGAAAAACAGATTTTTTTCCTGTCAGAGAATACGATTATTTACTTTTCTGTTACAGTATTTGAAATTTGACTCCAAAAGAAAGGCTCAAATAGTCCGAAGGTTTCAGGTAGCTGTTGGACACAGCACTTATTAAATACAGATCACAAGTGCTTAATTCATAAAATAAAGTAATGGATTTTCTGGGGGCTTTTTTCTTGTTAAGTTGAAAGGTAATACGTTCTCCAACAAACATATGTAAACGAACACGCGTGGAAAAAGTATAATAACCACTCGGATATTTATCCGGATTCTTTACCCAAAAATCATCATCAAACAGGGTATTCATGTAAAGTCCACAAGTTAACGGCTCAAAAAAGAATTTTTCATTCAACGTAATTCGCCAAGGTATATAGTTTTGTTTTAGCGTCATCGTAACCATAGCATGACGATCCGCATATCGTGGTACTAATCCCAACAATACATCAGTTTCCCAATGGTCTCTCCCATAATTCCAACCTACACCTGCAGAAATCATACCCATCGAGCCGGCAAACTGAACCTTTGTGTAACGGGGAATCAGGTTATTCCATGTAGATTTATATCTTTCTACACGTATGTCATATACATCCTGTCCTTTTATTGAAAATGGGACAAGAAATAGGCATAAAAACAGGAAACTTTTAAAAGCGAACGACTTCATACGTGTAATCATCAGGGGTTAAGGTAAAAAGTAGATAGCTCCTTTTACTCATATTTTCGCAACCATAATAAAGTATTCCATCATTAAACAGATCAGAAACAGAGAGTTGGTGATTATGCGCATGAAGGCAAAAAAGCAATTCCGGAAGTTGTTTGATGTATGCCTGAAAAACATCCTTTACATTATTATTAAACTGCTCATTTCCCGGAGGAGCATGCATTACGACAATCGTACGATCATATTCTTTGTCGTCATATATTTCTTCTCTGATAAAAGAAAAATCCGGTACCGGATTTGAATAATCATATTCAATGGCATTCGTATTCAGACATACAAATTTGGTATTTCCGGCGATAAAAGAAAAGTTTTCTTTTCCATATATCTTTTTATACACATGATCGCCGTTTCCGATTATATCATGATTGCCAATAACTGCAACGTAAGGATAATTCAGTTTGGAAAGAATATCATATGTCCATTCATACTCTTTTTTCATTCCGAAATCAGCAATATCACCACCATGAATGATAAAGTCTATTCCGGTTTTTTGATTGATGTGTTTTACAAAACGCTCTGTTTCATCATAGCTACGCTGCGTATCTCCAGTCATAACAAACCGGATAGTATCCTTTGTTTTACAAGCTGATTCTATACGAACGATAGCCTTTTCGTTTAGATTAGTCTCAATATCACTATCTAACCGGCCATCATACGGATGATAGTCGATAAGATCACATGCTGTAAATAAAAGAAAGAAGATAAACCAATACCTACTAAAACCCATTTTGCCTTAATTATAAAAACAAAGGTCGTGAATAATTGATCAGAAAAAAGGTCTGTAATAATCCTTATCTGGTCTAAATGTAATATTTGAAGTAGAGTATGTATTTACGCATATCCCTCAAATCTCTCTTACTTATCTATTACGCTTAGATGATTTTTCAGTGGATTAGAATACATTTCCAGGATTTTCTCACGGAGGAATGGCTCATCTTTATTCGGTAAAACAATCTTGTCTATTTGTCCCTGTAGATAAGCGTCAAAATTTTTCTTATCCTTTAAACCATACATATTGCCAAAACGTTTAGTTCCCGTAATCATATCATAAGCAATATAATTACATGGATAAAAGCGATAATGACAATAGATTTCCTCATCAATAACCGAGGCTATTGAGGTGTAAAGTTCATTTTTCTCCATTTCAGGATTAAGAGATTTCAACGTATTATTAATAGGCGTTCCAATCGTAAAATGCACACGTCCTTTATTGTTCAAAATCCCTGTTTCCATACTGAACAGATCATCCCTTTGACTTTTTACAAAATCAGGATTGTCTCTGCGTTGTTGCGCTTCTTGTGCCTTCAGAAAATCACAGGGGTCATATTCATATGAAATTGCTACAGGAACAATATTCAGTTCCATTAAATTAGAAAGGATATCTTTCTCTCCCGCCATATTAAGCATTTTCAACATACTGCTTTGAGTCTTATCATTCGAATCCTTGGCACGTCCTTCCCGTTGCGCAATCCAAATAGACTCTTTTGTCTCTTTTATCGTATGGTGAATATAGGCTGAAAGGATATGGCTTTCGATAAGTTTTTGTCGGCCTGCCGTACTTCGTTTAACAATAAAGCTGTTTGTAAGCCGGACAAGTGTTTTGATCCAGGGTTTAATGAGCAGATTATCTCCTATCGCAACCTGGGTTAGTCCATAGCCCACATCATAAAGCATGATATTCAGAAAAGCGGCATCTAATACAATATCCCTATGATTGGAAATAAATGTACAAGGCTCATTCCCTTTCGGTAAGCGGCTACGACCGGAAATTGTAAGAGAAAAGGTAGTCGCTTTCGCTATCAACATTACCGCATCGTATGCCAATCGTTCTTTAAACTCCTCTTTCGTCTTACAGGAACGCATTATTTTACTAAAATCGTTCCAGTCCAAATCGGGTTTAATATAGCGAAAAGCATCTTCAAAATCCTGACAGGCAATCAATTCTTCAATAGCATCTTTCACCTCGTCGTTATTCAACGGACGAATGTCATCGAATTCATGAGTAACTACTCTTTTGTTCATATCTTTATAATTAGTATCCTTTAAAAATAGCAAATAATATATTTACTATATATTCGGATTAATTAAACTCATTTTCAATAATATCAATCATAACATCCTTGATATCCAAACCCGCAGCTCGCACTTGCTGCGGAATAAAGCTTGTCACAGTCATTCCCGGTGTAGTATTAACTTCCAACAAGACCGGTTTATTGTCTGCAGTAATAATATAATCTGCACGTATCAAGCCCTTCGCTCCAATCAAATCATATATTTTCAAGGTCTGACGTTGAATTTCTTCTGTTAATTCCGCCGATATACGGGCAGGAGTAATTTCATCCACTTGTCCGTTGTATTTAGCATCAAAATCAAAAAACTCATTATCCGTAACAACCTCTGTAATTGGAAAAACAACCTCTTTGTCTTTTGTTTTATAACATCCGCAAGTAATTTCGCAGCCTTGAAGGTATTGCTCTACAATGACCTCTTTCCCCTCCTTGAAAGCCTTATCTATCGCAGGCTGTAAAGCGGAGAGAGTTTGTACCTTTGACGCACCGAAGCTACTGCCGCCATCATTGGGTTTAACAAAAACAGGCAGACATATTTTTGAAAGTTCTTCCGGAGTTAATGTCTGTCCGCGAAATAATCTGACTGATTCAGCCACATCAATGTTAAAGCTTCGCAGATAGTTATTCAATATATATTTATTAAAAGTAAGCGCACTGGCTAATACACCACAAGAGGAATACGGTATACCTATTAGCTCAAAATAACCTTGTAGTAAGCCATTCTCTCCGGGAGTCCCGTGAATCGTTATATAGGCAAAATCAAAACGGACAGAAGTTTCCTGAAAAGAAAAGCTGAAATTATTTTTATCAATAGGAACAGTCTTGCCATTATCCAACTGCACTTCCCATTTCTCTTGTGTCAATAAAACGATATATGTATTATACTTTTCTTTATCTATAAACGAATAGATTCCCTCCGCACTTTTCAACGAGACTACAATCTCAGAAGAATCTCCTCCTGCTATTATGGCTATATTTTTTTTCATAAATACAATTCTTTCGTATTAGCATAGGTTCGCCACTTATCGAATAATCGCACCATATCATCCGGAATTTCCGAATCAAAAAGCATCTCTTCTTTAGTGGCAGGGTGAATAAACCCTAATGTCTTTGCATGTAAAGCCTGACGCGGGCAAATATCGAAACAATTTTGCACAAACTGTTTATACTTTGTAAACCGGGTGCCTTTTAATATCTCATTACCACCATACCGGGAGTCATTGAAAAGCGTATGCCCTATGTAGCGCATATGTACACGAATTTGGTGTGTACGGCCAGTTTCAAGTCGGCATTCCACAAGGGTTACATAGCCTATACGCTCTATGACACTATAGTGGGTAACGGCCGGTTTTCCCATATCACCCTCCGGAAAGACTTTCATCAACATGCGATCTCGCGGATCACGACCAATATTGCCCTCTATTCGCCCTTCATTCTCCTGAATGATTCCCCATACCAACGCCTGATAACGTCGGTATGTTGTTTTATTAAAAAACTGCAAGCTCAGATCCGACATCGCTTCCGGTCTTTTTGCTACAACCAATAGGCCGGAAGTATCCTTATCTATCCGGTGAACCAAACCAACCCGTGCGTCCGACGGATCATAATACGGATCATCTTTCAAATAATAGGCCAAAGCATTGACTAATGTCCCTGTATAGTTCCCATGTCCTGGGTGAACAACAAGGCCTGCCGGTTTATTTACAACCAATAACTGGTCATCTTCATAAACTATAGTAAGTGGAATATTTTCCGGGATTATTTCAAGTTCACGACGGGGGCGGTCCATAACAACCGTCACCACATCATGAGGTTTAACCCGGTAATTGCTTTTCACCGGATTGCCATTCACGACGATATATCCAGCTTCTGCAGCCTGTTGAATACGATTTCGGGTAATACCGGTAATACGGTCGGTCAGATACTTGTCGACACGTAACAACGTCTGTCCCTTGTCGGCAACAAAACGATAATGTTCGTATCGTTCAGACGATTGATCTTCATCGTCTGAGAGAAACAGTTCTTCTTCCGGCTGTTCATCTGCTATATCTTCCCAAAAGTCAATCATAGGTTAAATCAAAACCATTTTTCGTCTTCACTATCCAAAAGTTCAACCGGCAGCATATCCAATGACAGGGAATCGATTTCAGCCTCACCGCTGCTTACAATTAGCTTCAATGCTGCTGAAACAGGAACATTTTCACCCGGATGCAAGGTTTGTCCATTAAGTTCTACTGCGATGGCCAGATCTTTATAATCACCCGGCACATATTCTGTTTCTATCGTACTAAATCCTCTTGATTTTAATAAGGCATACGCTTGACGGAAAGATAAATCTTCAACCTCAGGTACCTGAACAGTCTGAGGATTGGTCGCATTTATAGTAATGAAGACAATACGTCCTTCTTTCACTTTTGAACCGGCTTGAGGGATTATATCGACAACAGCGCCGGGAGGGACTTCCTTAGAATAAACAGAATCAATAATATTATACTCAAGCTTACTGTGTTTTAATGCAGTCTCCGCATTATCCATGTTGAGTCCCTTTAAATTAGGAACTACCACGGCCTGATTGTGCCGGGTATAGATATCCAGCCATTTCAAAACAGCAAACAACAATAGTATTGATGCAACAACTGCTATTATCAGATTTCGTATTATCGGATTTTTAAAAAAACTCATGAAACCCCCTTTCATTTCTATCAAATATTCATAGGCGATTCAAATGTATGAAAAAAGCCTCAAAAATAAAGAAAGTAAAGATTTTTTGGCAAAACCTTTACTTTCTTTATAAAATCCTTACAAATAAAATATAACTTATCCGTTATATTCATCAGACACAGTTAGCTTAGCTCTCCCCTTTGCGCGACGAGCAGCTAAAACTCTGCGACCATTTGCAGTGGCCATTCTTGAACGAAAGCCATGCTTGTTTTTTCTTTTTCTATTCGAAGGTTGGAATGTTCTTTTCATCGCTTTATATATTATTATTTATTTTTGTCCAATCAATCGGGCTGCAAAGATATAGTCTTTTTTTTATATTTAAAAGAAATATTTCAGAAAATTCCACCTTTGTACATATCTTCAAAATTAGAATGTTGTCCTTCTAGCAACTGCGCCTCTTCGCTTTCCGGATTAAGTTCCAATGATTTCTTCAAATCCTCCAAAGCGCCCTCTTTATCTCCAAGGGCATTTTTGGCGCGTCCTCTCTCTGCGTAAGCCTTCGCAAAATCACCGATAGATTCAATCGCCTCGTCAAAATGCGCAATCGCTTCTTCGTTTTCACCAAGGGCAATCAGCAATTGTCCTAACGCCAGCCAGGCTTCATGGATAAAGGGGTTATTCTCTATCGCGATTTGATAATCCTCCTTGGCAGCGTCTGTATTATTCATTTTTTCATGAATCTGCCCCCGAAGCAGATAGGCATGATAATTTTCTTCATCCAATTCAAGGACTTTTTCCACATCTTCCAACGCTTCACTCCACGCATTCATGGCAAAAAACAACGCCGCACGCAGATAATAAACCTCCGAAAAATCATCTTTTAGAGCGATTGCTTTCGTGTAATCGGCCAACGCTCCCGGTAGATCATCAAGTGACTGTCGTGCTTTTCCCTGCTGGATATACACCGAAAAGTTGTCCGGATCTTTTTCCAGTAAAAGTCGGCAATGCGCAATCACCTCTTCATTCCGGTCGTCCAGAAAAAGGATCGTATTCCGTATCGCGAGAACCGCCACATCATCCGGCTCCACCTCCATCATCTGATCGTGTATATCTAATGCTGCATCATATTCTTCCAATGCGATATAAGCCATAATCAAATCCGACATCACCTCTATATCTTGCTTGATTTTCAGCGCTTCACGCAGATAGGCTACGGCATAGTTTAATTGTCGTGTATTCAATGCACGCTTACCATCAAACTTTAGTATCTCAAATTTTTTCAAATCTTCTTTCTGTTGTTCCTCTTCTGAAGGAGTTTCATTTCCGGAAGAAAACAGGTTTTTAAACAGTTTTTTCATACACCATTTACGCTAATTAAGCTGCAAAAGTAGGCATTTTCCGC
>JAJDIA010000025.1 GCA_030266465.1 Parabacteroides sp. OttesenSCG-928-G21
GGAGGACATGGAGGGAATCAGCTTTACGCTGAATTCATTGGGCGTAGCGTATAGTCGTTGGGGCGAGACGCAGACAGCTATTGAATACTTCCGGAGGGCGCTGGAGGTGGAAGCCCCCTTGAACAGACCGATGCAATATGCTATCCGCCTGGCTTCACTGGCCAAAGAATACATGACACTTGGCGAATACGAAGAGGCCCTTTCCTTTATACAAGAGGCATTATCGTATGACGAGAAAATCACACGCAAGGAAAGGGAAGAACGCATCGCTCTGCATCTTACCGTATTGGGGGATATCTATGTTGAAATGGATAGCCTGTCGCAAGCCAGCCGGTGTTATGACCAAGCGATAGGAACCTTCATCAGTAATAAGCAGAATAACCGCCTGGCAGAAATTTACTTCTCGATGGGAAAACTTTCGATCAAACAGAAGAATTTTGAGCGAGCGATTGATTTGCTGGAGCAGAGCGTAGCGATCAGTGAGGTGCTTCAGATGCGGCAACTTCTGTATGATTCTTATCGTCTGCTTTATGAGGTGAGCCGGGAAAAGCAATCTGCTACGCAGACGCTTATCTACCTGGAGCGGTATAAGGTGCTGGGAGATTCGTTGTTTCAGGAGGCTACACGGGAAGATCTGGCGGAATTTCGTGTCCGGTACGACACGCAGCAAAAGGAGTTGGAGATTGTTCGTCAGCAGGCTGAAATAGACAAGCATCGGAACAGACAATATCTTTACATCGGCGGATTGGTTATTGCCGGGGTGTTGTTGGTATTGTTTATCTATATCATACGTCTGCGCAATAAACGGAATAGAGCATTGGCCGAAATAAATGCTACGAAAGATAAGTTTTTCAGTATTATCTCGCACGACTTGAAGAATCCGGCGATTGCGCAGCGTGACGCGTTGCAGCAGTTGATTACGTATGCCGGCAAATGGGAGGCGGACTCGCTTGCACAGTATTATGAAGAGTTGCTTAAATCGGCTGACGGGCAAGTGGAGTTGTTGTATAACCTGCTGAATTGGGCGCAGGTGCAAACAGGGCGTATGCCTTATGTGCCTACGGAATTCGACCTGGTTGCGGAGCTACGTTCGGATATCGCCCTGATAAAAAACATGGCGGAGCGGAAAGGGATTGTACTGGAAACCCGGATGCCGGAGAGTGCTGTTATTACGGGAGACAGGAATATGCTGGTAACGGTGGTGCGCAATCTGCTTACTAATGCGGTGAAGTTTACCGACAAAGGTGGGCGCATTACGCTGGAGATCAAACCGGATGAAGAGGATGGCTATACCATCTCCGTAGCCGACACGGGAAGAGGTATGCGCCGGGAAGAGGTAGAGGGACTTTTCCGGATTGACCGTCAGCGCTCGCGTATGGGTACGGCAGGTGAGCCGGGCAGCGGATTGGGACTTATTGTCTGTAAAGAGTTGGTGGAGAAGCATGGAGGCATGCTTCGGGTGGAGAGTGAAGTGGGGAAAGGGAGTGAGTTTCTTTTCGCGGTGCGAAAAGAAAGGAACTAGGAAATAGGAGATAGGAGATAGGAGGAGATACTTGTTTTCTATTTTTTTATTTTCTCCTTCCTATCTCCTATTTCCTAGTTTCTATCTCCCTTCTCCCCCTCTCCTAGCTCCTATTTCCTATCTCCTAGCTCCTTCTTTTCGTTTTTTTTGTGTATTTTTGGTAGAAAATTTAACTATGGGAAAAATAGAATCATTTGAGGACTTAGCAGTCTGGAAAGAGGGGATGCGTCTAAGTGTCCGGATTTATAGCTTACTAAAGAATTGCAGGGATTATGGTCTTAAGGATCAAATGCAACGATCAGTGGTTTCAATTCCATCTAATATCTCTGAAGGATTTGAACGACAGACAAATAAAGAATTTATTCAGTATCTCTATATTGCGAAGGGTTCTTGTGGTGAGCTTCGTACGCAACTATATATTGCAAAAGAATTAGGTTATCTATCTGATATCGACTTCAAAGAAATATTAGATAGGGCAAAACAACTGACCTTAATGCTTGCAGGACTGATTAAAACACGGCAAACCAGGTTTTAGAAATAATGAAGAAAAGGAAATAGAAGATAGGAGATAGGAAATAGGAGGATAGATTTTATATTTTCTTCTTTTACATCCCCTCTCCTATCTCCTATTTCCTATTTCCCAGCTCCTACATCTAAGTAATTTTACTTAGATAAATTGAGTAGTTTTACTCATTGACTCGTTGGTTTTCGAAATAGAACTTTGTGTTTATAAAAGAGAAAGTTATGGAGGCGAAGAAACCGGACAAGAAGGATATTATATCCTTGGCTAAAAAGACTAAACATTATTGCGATCTGCTGATAGAACAAAGTGAGAACTGGTTGTCGGAAGAGGAAGGTGCGAGGAATGTTGAAAAGCGGTTGGATGAATCGTCGGGAAAGGAAAGGAAGATTGGGAAGTTCTTACGGAATAAGGGGGCTAAGGTTGTAATCGGGGTATTGGTGTCGCTTACTTTTTCTTCTATTGCATTGGGGCAGGATGTGGATAGTTTGTTTGTTCTCTTTGCTGAAAGCAGCGGGGGCAGGCAGTTGGAGCTGGCGAACAGGATTGCGGAGGGGTTTATGAGGCAGGGAGCGATCTCGGCGGAGCAACTCTTTACGCCTTCAGACAACCCGAAGGAGATTGCGGCTTTTATCTATGCCAATATGGGGAGCTATCATTCGCTCAAGGGGCAGTATGAGGAGGCTATACCTTTGTATGAGACGGGTATCTCGCTTTACAGGGAGGTGAAGGATTCGCTGAATATTTGTAAATACCTGCAAAACCTGTATGTGGCGCGCTCGGTAACGGGAGACTACAGAAGCGCCTTCCCCTGCTTGGAGGAAAGTTATGAGATTGCTTTATCGTTGAAGCATGACGGGTATATCGCTTATGGTACGCTGACCATGGGCGATTTTTATTATCGGAATAAACATTATGAGTTGGCTGAAACCTACTTTCGGGATGCGTTGGAGAAATATAAGCTGTTGGACAATGCTCAGATGGCTATCGCGACAATCGAACGGTTGAGTTTGATCTACTGGGAATTGGACGAAAAAGAGGAGGTGGTGAAGTTGATTGAGGAGTTGGCCTACTGGAAAACGAAGGAGCTACGGCCGATGTCGAAGTTTACGGTGTATATGATTGAGGCGCAGATTTACAAGGAGCCTGGTCAGTGGAACAGGGCTATTGCGTATCTGGACTCTTGCCTGGTGATATCGGATTCGTTGGAGTTGGTGGATTACTCGCTGGGGGCTTTGACGCAGAAAAGTGAAATCTGCCTGATGAGTGGGCAGGTAGAGCTGGCGGAAGAGGCGTTGGTTCGTGCGAAGGAGTTGTGCGTGGCGTATGATCGGTTTACGGTGCTTCAACTGGTGTATCGACAGTTGTATTCTTTGCACAAGGCGGGTAACCCGGCGCAGGCATTGGCCTATCTGGAAGAATACACCTTTATGAATGACTCGCTATATGAGAAACAGATGCAGGAGCAGTTGGCGAACTTCCATGTGCAGTATGATACGGCGGAGAAGGAGTCGCTGATTCTGCTTCAACAGGCGGAACTGAAAAGCAGGAGCCTGCAACGGACGATATTAGGGATTGGATTTCTGCTTTCGGTACTTATCCTGTTATTGCTGATGTACACGCTGAATTTGCGCACGAAGCGCAACCGGGTGCTTGCGGAGATGAATGCGACGAAGGATCAGTTCTTTAGTATTATCTCACATGATTTGAAAAATCCGGCGATTGCCCAGCGGGAGGCGTTGCAGATGTTGATTGAATACTCGAGGGAATGGGATACGGAAGCGCTGTCGAGTTATTATGGTGAGCTGTTGAAGTCGGCGGATAGTCAGGTGGAATTGCTTTACAACCTGCTGAACTGGGCGCAGGTGCAGACGGGGCGTATGCCGTACTGTCCGATTACGTTTGATGTGGCGTCGGAGTTGGCGTCGGATATTTCCCTGTTAACGAATATGGCGAAAAGTAAAGGGGTCTGCCTGAAGGTGGAGATACCGGAGAATACGATTGTGTGTGCGGACAGGAATATGTTGGCGACGGTGGTCCGTAATTTGCTGACGAATGCGGTGAAGTTTACGGAGAAGGGGGGCACGGTATGTTTACAGGTTGAAAGGGAGGCGGATGGCTATACGTTTATAGTTGGCGATACGGGTATTGGGATGAGTGCGGAGCAGTTGCGTAATTTGTTCGTTATCGGGCGGCGTAGATCGCGTAAAGGGACTTCCGGCGAGCAGGGGAATGGACTGGGGCTGGTGGTGTGTAAAGAGTTGGTCGAAAAGCATGGCGGGAGACTGCAGGCGGAGAGTGTGGAGGGCGAAGGGAGTGTGTTCCGGTTTACGATCAGAGGATGAACGGTGCTTCCTGATTGGCTATAGAGGGAGTCGTTATTTTGTGTGCCCCAAAGGATTTGATAGGGAAAAGGTTTTTTAATTTATGAGGGGTTATTCTATTCAATTAAAATGTAGTCGTCTTTGTTAGAATCTTTTTATCTTTGCCACTCCTTAAAAGATAAAATTCCTATGACTATTACATTGATCATTTTGGCCTTGGCGGCTGTTTTTTTCGTTCATGGAAAGATACGTTCGGATATAGTCGCGTTGTGTGCGCTGGTGTTGTTGATGGTGTTTGGAATCCTAACGCCGGAGGAGGCGCTGACCGGGTTCTCGAATTCTGTGGTCATTATGATGGTGGGGTTGTTCGTGGTAGGCGGAGCGATCTTTAAGACCGGATTGGCGAAGATGATAGGGAGTAAGATCCTGCAATTGGCCGGGAAGAACGAATTGAAGCTGTTTATACTGATCATGCTGGTTACAGCCTTCATTGGCGGGTTCGTGAGTAATACGGGAACGGTGGCGCTGATGCTTCCGATTATCGTTAGTATGGCGGTGAGTGCGAATATTAGTCCGAGCCGCTTCCTAATGCCGTTGGCTTTTGCCAGTAGCATGGGTGGGATGGCGACGTTGATCGGTACGCCTCCTAACTTGGTGATACATGATGTGTTGTCGCAGGCGGGGTATGGTGATTTATCGTTCTTCTCGTTTACTCCGGTGGGGATTGTTTGTATTGCGGTTGGTATCATTGTGCTTATTCCCTTGAGTAAATTATTTCTGACGAAGAAAGAGGTCAAGAAAAGCGAGACGATTAATGGTAGGAGTCCGAAAGAGTTGGCGATGAAGTACCAATTGGCGGATAATCTGTTTCGGGCAACGATTAGTGCGGAGTCATTAATTCAGGAGAAGAAGCTACAGGAGCTGAATATTACGCAGCGTTATAATATCTCTATTCTTGAGATCCGGAGGAAGTCTACATCACAGGGGCGGTTCTTAAAGACGGTTGATCAGAAGCTCGCGGGTCCGCAAACGGAGTTAAAGGTAGGTGATATACTCTATCTGTTCGGTGAGTTTGCTAATGTGCAGCGCTTTGCGACGGAGAATAATTTGTTGTTGACTGAAACGAATGTGTCTGAGTATGCGGGAAGTGCTGCGCCGGAGAAACTGAGTATGCAGTCTATCGGCATTGCGGAGCTTCTCTTGACGCCGGAGTCAAAGTTGAATGGTCGTTCTGTGAAAGACTCCAACTTCAGGGACAAGTATGGGATCAATATTTTAGGGGTGGAGCGAAACGGGAGGTATATTATGTCGGATCTGAAGGATATGAAGCTTCACTCGGGCGATGTACTGCTCATACAAGGGACGTGGGATGATATTACTAAAATAAGTCAGAAGCAGAATAATTGGGTGGTATTGGGACAGCCGGTTGAAGAGGCGGCGAAAGTAACGATTGACTATAAAGCGCCATTGGCTGCGCTGATTATGATCGCGATGGTTGTGGCGATGGTTACGCAGGTGATTCCATCTGTTGCCGCGGTATTGATAGCGGCTATCTTGATGGTGCTGACGGGGGTGTTTCCGCTCTGTTGAGGATGCGTATAAGACGATTAACTGGGAAAGTATCGTGTTGATTGCGGCGATGCTGCCGATGTCTTTAGCGTTGGAGAAGACGGGGACATCTGCGTTGATTTCAGAAAAGTTGGTCGGCGGACTAGGGGAATATGGTCCGTTGGTTCTTATGGCGGGGATTTATTTCACGACGTCATTATTGACGATGTTTATAAGTAACACGGCTACAGCGGTATTGGTGGCTCCCATCGCATTACAATCGGCTTTGACAATAGGGGTTAGTCCTTATCCGTTTTTGTTGGCGGTTACAGTGGCTGCCAGTATGTGTTTCGCCTCTCCATTTTCCACTCCGCCCAATGCGCTGGTTATGTCGGCAGGAAAATATACGTTCATGGACTATGTCAAGGTGGGGCTGCCGCTTCAGATTATTATGGGCGTTGTGATGATTTTTGTCCTGCCGCTTATTTTCCCTTTTTAAACAATTAAAGCCTTTGGATAGTTTTAATAGAAACTTCGAAATAAAATATGCGTATACCATTCAAGCCAATATCACTACAAGATAAAGAGATTATTACTTCTTTTACCTATCCGAGTGAGCTGCGAAATTGTGATTTTTCATTTGCCAACATGTGTAGTTGGCGCTTTTTATATGATAGTGAATATGCGGTAATCAATGATTCTCTGCTTATCCGCTTTAAAATAGAGGACAAAAGTCGTATAGCGTATATGATGCCGGTAGGTAATGGCGATCTGAAAGCGGCACTGGAGCTTATAGAAGCTGATTCACTGGAGCATGGGCATCCTTTGTTAATGCTGGGGATTACTCCGGATGCAAAGATGATGTTAGAGGAGGTACTTCCCGGTCAATTCCATTATATTCCGGAACGGGATTATTTCGATTATGTTTACTTGCGGGAAGATCTTTCCATTTTACGTGGGAAAAAGTACCAGTCAAAGCGTAATCACATCAATACTTTCAAGAAAAAATACCGTTTTGAATATATGCCCATCACACCGGAACTGGTACCGGAATGTCTTGAACTGGAACGCAAATGGTATAAAGCTAACCGGACGGAAGAAGATAAAGAAGAGCTTAGTTTTGAACGACGTTCCATAACCTATGCGCTTGAGCACTTTAATGAACTCGGATTAAGCGGCGGAGCTATCTGTGTAGAGCATCAGATTGTGGCTTTTTCTTTTGGCATGCCTATAAACCATAATACTTTTGGAGTTCATATAGAAAAAGCGGATATCAAGTACGACGGCGTTTATGCGGTGATCAATCAGGAGTTTACCTCGCATCTTTCGGAACAGTATGTTTATGTCAATCGTGAAGAGGATCTGGGAATACCCGGTTTACGTCAGGCTAAACTATCTTATCAACCTGTAATTTTACTGGAAAAAAATGTTGCAGTAAAGAAAACGCATAAAGAAGAAAAAGATGGACAGCAAAGAGCAAATCAAACAGTTATGGAAAACCTGCTTTGATGACAGTGACGAATTTATCCGTTTCTTTTTTGATCAGATATACAATGAGAAAAATGTTGTATCCATAAAAGAGAGTGGCAAAGTTGTTTCTGTTATGCAGATACTGCCTTACGAGATGACCTGGTGCAACACAATAATTCCTGTATCTTATGTTTATGCGGCTTGTACAGCTCCGGAAATGCGAAACAGGGGGTTAATGGGTAAGCTTATCGAGAAAGCCCATAAACAGATGTTGGAACGAGGCGACTGCATGTCTATCCTGATTCCTGCCAACAGTTCATTATTTGAGTATTATCGAAAACAGGGTTATACGGAAGTATTTGATCACACACAATCTTCTATTTCAATAAAAGATATTGATCTTAAAAATGAACACGAAACAGATAAAGTGAACATACTAAAAAAAGATGATGACGGTAAATGGTTTCACTTTTTTGATAAAAAATTAAGGCAAAGATCGATTTGTGTGCTTCATAGTCAAACAGATTTCAATCGTTTATTAGAAGAATATCCGTTAAGTGGAGGACAAGTGGTTTGTATTGCCGACGACAACGAAGATCCTTCCGGGATTGCGTTTATTGCAAATCACAGCAATCGGGTTGTTGTAAAAGAATTGATCGCTACGAATACGAATGCCGAATCAGCTTTACTTAGAAGTGCAGCATTATTGAATAATACGGAGCATCTGTATTACACCAAACCATCATCTCAACGATCGAATACCAAACGATACGGAATGGGGATTATCCTTAACCGGGAATACATGATAAAACAATGGCTCAAAAATCAAACCAGTTCTACAGTTAAGTATGATGAATTAATGGTTATGGATAGTGGGGATTTAACCAATAAACTAATGAATTATCCCGAACGGGAAGCCTATTTCAGTTTGATGCTGGACTAATCAATCCGAGTCGATCTTGTAAATTTTCAGTTTATTGTATAATGTTTTTCTGTCAATTCCCAAAAGCTGGGCTGCCTTTGATTTGTTATTTCCCGCCTCTTTCAGGGCATTTTTGATTTGTTCTTTTTCTTTCTCTTCATTTTTCAATGAAAAAGTAAGATCGCTTGACATAGTAGTCTCATATCCGGTAATTTCTTCCGGAAGTCCATCCATTGTTATCCGTGAACCTGTCGATAACAAGGTTGCATATCGTATCACATTACCTAATTGTCGCAAATTACCTGGCCACGGATACGACTGAAAAAGCTGCATAACATCATCATCAAATCCTTCTATTGATTTATGTAATGCCTTATTCGCTTCCGATAAAAAATGATCGGCAAATAAAGGCATATCCTCTACCCGCTCCTTCAAATCCGGAATACGGATAGTAAATTCATTGATACGATGATACAAGTCTTCTCTAAAATCACCATTAGCAATAGCGGTACGCAAATTTTCATTTGTCGCAGAGATCAGACGTACATTTATTGGTATCTCCTGGTTACTTCCTATTGGTTTCACTTTTCGTTCCTGTAATGCACGCAAAAGTTGTACTTGTATATCATAAGAGAGATTTCCAATTTCATCTAAAAAGATAGTACCTCCCTGTGCTGCCACAAAAGCACCGGTCTTATTCTCTATAGCTCCGGTAAAAGAGCCTTTTATATGGCCAAAAAATTCGGATGCAGCCAGATCCTTAGGTATAGCACCACAGTCCACTGGAATAAAAGGAGCATTTTTCCGATGGCTGTTTTCATGTATATAGCGCGCAATGTATTCTTTCCCCGTGCCACTCGAGCCTGTTATCAGAACAGACATATCTGTTGGGGCCACCAAACTGGCATGATCATGCATTAACATCGCCTCTTTACTTTTCCCCATCACGAATCCCGTGGATTCTGCCTCGGTTTTTAATGTTATGGAAGGAGGATTTTTTATAGTTGAAGAGGATAATACTTCTTTAATCTTAGCCAATAATTCTTCCGGATTAACAGGCTTTGCCACATAATCAGATGCACCCAGTTTCATGGACTGAACGGCCGACTGAATTCCGGCATAACTCGTCATCATTATAAAAGGCGTATTTATCGCTTCCGAACGACTCCATTTCAACAGATCTATTCCGTCACCATCGGGTAAACGAATATCAGAAAGGACTAAATCAAAATTACTTTTCAACAAATCCTTCCGACCTTCTCCTACAGTGGAAATCGCAGTAACACGAAAACCTTTTTTCTCTAACCAGGTTGACAACATCAAAGAAAATGTCAAATCATCTTCTATAATAAGAATTGAGGGCATTATTCCTTTTGTATTTGTATTTTCAACACAAAGTAAACATAAAAAAACAAAAAGAACATCAAAAGGGGATGTTCTTTTTGTCTATCAACTTTTCTTTTTGTTTAATTCGCCAATACATTGAGGTTGTTTATTCACTGTAATCGGCCAAAGGTATAAATGTTTGGAACGTATTGCATCTATAATTAAACGAATACCGTGCCAAAAAATAAAAAAACCAAGAGAAAAAAAACAATACGCTAATTATCAAAACACTACAAGATATATAGCATGCTCACATTCCCACACCCACCCCATTAATACTGTGGAATAATTACACAATTGAGGTTTTTTTTCACAAATTCGGGATATATATAAAAAGAATTAATTCTACAAATACGCTATTATAGATCAAGAATTAATTCTTTATCCGTAATTTTACAAGGTATAGTTAAAAAGATACGAGTATGACGAAAATCGCAAAAAAACTGACCGAACTGATTGGACGAACTCCATTATTAGAATTAAATAAATTCAGCGAACTCCACAAACTGTCCACTACTGTTGTAGCCAAGTTAGAATATTTCAATCCGGGTGGCAGCGTAAAAGATCGGGTAGCTTTAGCCATGATTGAAGATGCTGAGCAAAAAGGATGGCTACAACCGGGGGCAACGATCATTGAACCAACCAGTGGAAACACAGGTGTAGGATTAGCAATGGTTGCAACGATCAAAGGATATAAACTAATCCTTACTATGCCTGAAACGATGAGTCTGGAACGCAGAAATTTACTAAAAATGCTTGGAGCCCAACTTGTTCTTACGCCCGGAGCCGAAGGCATGAAAGGAAGTATTGCGAAAGCGGAAGAGCTGAGAGGTGAAATTCCCGGTTCTGTCATTTTACAGCAATTTGAAAATCCAGCCAATCCGGCTATTCATATGCGTACCACCGCTGAAGAAATATGGTCTGACACCGAAGGGAAAGTTGATATATTTGTTGCCGGTGTAGGAACCGGTGGAACAATTACCGGCATAGGAACGAGATTAAAAGAATATAATCCAAATATTCAAATTGTAGCCGTAGAACCAGCAGATTCTCCTGTCTTGTCCGGAGGGAAACCCGGACCACATAAAATACAGGGTATTGGTGCCGGATTTATTCCTAAAATATACAATAAAGACGTTGTCGATCAGGTTATCAAAGTAACAAACGAGGATGCAGTCCGTACAAGCCGGGAGTTAGCGAAAGAGGAAGGATTACTGGCTGGAATATCATCAGGAGCAGCAGCATACGCAGCTTCGCTATTAGCCAAAAAAGCGGAGAATAAAGGAAAACTTATTGTAACACTCCTGCCAGATACGGGTGAACGCTATATCTCTACAGTTTTATATGATTTTGATGGTTATCCGTTATAAGCTAAAAAGTCTGTTCGAAACTATTGACAACATAAAAAGCAGGCTGTCTTTCTAATTAAAGACAGCCTGCTTTTTATCCATTTTGCATCATGGTAAGGATTTTAGTTCTTTAACGCTACATATAACATATTGTGCTTGTCCTCAAACTCAATCTTATTCTCACGTGCAAGCCAACCTAAAGCCAAAAAGATATGAGACTCTTTATAGCTTGTCATTTCACCAATTTTACGGATAGAAAGACTATCTCTCTCTGCAAGCAGATGCCAAATCTTTCCAGCAGATTCACCAACATTGTTTTCTGTCATAATAAAATGCTTTTTAGTTTTGTGTTTTGAGTAAATGATAAATGACAAATCATCTAAATGTATCTTTTGCCTAAGAAAACCTTTAAGTCAAAAGAGGGATCCAAACACCATGAAAAGAAGTTTAATTACCTGTGTTTTTTCATTCATAGTGTATATTAAAAAAACAAATTCAGAAAAAAAAAGTTTAATAAAAATGAAATAAAAAATATACTATTATTTTTTTCAAGCATTTTTTATTACAAAAAACAGCATTTTGACAATAAAAAAGGCATAGATGAAATCACCTATGCCTCCTGTAATTATATTTTATATCGTACGATTAACCGTTCATCGAAGCCAGAAACTCCATATTGTCTGTTGTATTCTCCATATGCTTCTTCACAAACTCCATCGCTTCCATAGAGTTCATATCCGCTAAATACTTACGCAGGATCCACATCCGGTTAAGCGTACCATCATCTTGCAGTAAATCATCACGACGTGTACTTGACGCTGTAATATCAACCGCCGGATAAACACGCTTATTAGACAATTTACGGTCAAGCTGCAATTCCATATTACCTGTACCCTTAAACTCTTCAAAAATAACATCATCCATCTTGGATCCGGTTTCTGTTAAAGCCGTAGAGATAATCGTTAAACTTCCGCCGTTTTCTATGTTACGTGCAGCACCAAAGAAACGTTTAGGCTTCTGCAGCGCATTTGCATCTACCCCACCGGAAAGCACTTTCCCCGATGCAGGTTGAACGGTATTGTAAGCACGGGCTAAACGGGTGATAGAATCTAATAGAATGACTACATCATGTCCACATTCCACCATTCGTTTGGCTTTATTCAAGACAATTTCCGCAATTTTCACATGGCGTTCTGCCGGCTCATCAAATGTTGAAGCAATAACCTCTGCATCAACACTACGAGCCATATCTGTTACCTCCTCCGGACGTTCGTCTATCAATAAAATGATCATATAGACTTCCGGATGATTATACGCTATAGCATTGGCAATATCTTTCAACAGCATGGTTTTACCGGTTTTAGGCTGCGCCACGATAAGACCGCGCTGACCTTTACCTATCGGTGAAAAAAGATCAACAACACGAACAGCTATATTATCATGTACTTTAGGAGAGCGACGAGCTGTCAACATAAATTTTTCATCCGGGAATAAAGGGGTAAGGTGATCAAACGGTACACGATCACGAACCTCTTCCGGAGTTCTTCCATTTATCTTGTCTACTTTTACTAACGGAAAATATTTCTCTCCCTCTTTCGGAGGACGAATAGCGCCTTCTACAACATCACCGGTTTTCAGACCAAAAAGTTTTATCTGTGATTGAGACACATAAATATCATCCGGAGATGTCAGGTAGTTATAATCTGAGGAACGAAGAAAACCATAACCATCAGGCATCATTTCCAACACACCTGTACCGGTCAGAATACCTTCAAATTCATACGGTTTCTCTTGTTGTTGCTGGTTATTATTTCCTGCATTACGCTGATTGTTATGATTATTATTCCCTTTTTGTTTATTTTGATTGGCAGGTTGGGTTTGTTGCTCTGATTGTACTTTTTGCTCAGGTTGTTGTTTGGCCGGTGTAGATGTAAAAGGAAATATTTGATCTAATACCGACTTAGCATCCGGGTGGCGGAATACAACACGTTTTTCATCACCTGTCTGAACAACAGGTGCCGGTTCTATTCTTTCTTCTTTATCTTCTTCTTTTACGGATAACACCTCTTCAGGAGAAACTTCTGCTACTACCGGAGGCAACGGTTTGTCGACAGGCATAATAGCTTCTGATGGTTCATCACTGTTTTTATCCTTTCTTACCACCTTCTTAGGGGCAGGTTTACTTTCCACAGATCCTGTCACCTTGGTGATTGTTTCAGGTTCTTTTGAAACTACTATTTCGCCATTTTCAGCTGCCGGCATAACTGCACCGGCCACCTTTTCTTTCTTTTCGATTCTTACACGTTTCTTTTTCTCCGGTTGTTTCTGATCCTTTGTTTTTGTAGCCGGCTTATTTTCTTCCGCTACTTTTGCTTCCACTACCGGATTCTTTTTTTCTGAAATGGTTTCGGTCATCTTTTCTTCTTTTTTTGTTTTTGCTGATTTAGAAGCTGTTGATTTGGGCGTTGTTGCTTTTTTCTTTTTGCTTTCAGCTTTTTTAGCTTCTTTTTCTTTTTGTTTTTCTATCTGTTTTCCAGCTAAGGATATAGCTTGTTCATCTAAAATACGATAAACAAGATCTTCTTTTTTTAAGCTGTTAGTTTTTTTAATCCCCAGTTCTTCTGCAATCTGTTGCAATGTTGGGAGATCTTTTTCATTCAGTTCTAAAATGTTGTATTTCTGCATAATGCGAAGGAATAATGGTAATATCACAATGTCACGCAAATCACGCGACAGGTGACAACACTTGTGTTGTATCTTATTTAATTGAAAAAATTATGTATCATGTAAAATAACCGGAATGTTATACTAATACGATCATTAGAAAGACATTTGCGGAGAAAATCTGTGCAAATGTAAAAACATTTTTATTTATATATATATGTTTACCCTGATATTTTTATTCTTAATACCTTTTTTGTTGTTTCTCCCACCCGAAAACGGTTATCGGTTCGTTCTCCAACAATCCAGATAACATCTGCTCCGGCACATAACAACCACACCTTTTCCTTTTCCAGCAAGCTATATTTATTATCAGCAAAGTAATCACTTAATTTTTTCTTCCCGGACATGCCGAAAGGTATAAACCAATCTCCCGGGTTCCATCTACGCAAGATTAAAGGAAAAGTCAACTTGTCAAAATCAAAGTAAGCGTATTGTTTATCTTTGACTAATTGAAGCGTTTTAGTAAGAACAATTATATCGCAATTAAGTTCAAGCGGTAAGTGATTACTTTCTTCTCCAGGGATAAAAGAATATGTTTTTTCTATCGTTTCGTCGTTTTCGGTCACAGCAAGCAGCAAATAATCACGATCCTTTATTAACCGATATGCTGGTGAATAAAAAGTTTTTCCCGACTCTTTATCCAAAGAATCAAATACTTCCTCTGAAACAACACGATTAAAGCCATAGGGTTTAAGAAGTTCATATAAAATCGTAGCAGGAGCAGGAAAAGTGAGTAATTCAGAAATAGAAATCCGTAATTCTTCATTGATAAGTTGCTTCCTTGCTTTTTCTATAACAGACTGATAAATCGTTTCCACTTCTGATAGATGAGTAGCCGTTCTTGCTATGGTAGCCTTTGCAGCGACATTAACCTCTTCAATAAGCGGCAACAACCGTAAACGGATAAAATTCCGGGTATACTCATCCGAAAGATTTGTGCTATCCTCCATATAAGACAACTGTTGTTCCTCCAGCCAATGCAGGATCTCTTCCCGGGAAACTTCTAACAGTGGCCGTATTACATAACCATTTTTAGGCTTCATCCCACTCATTCCCCGGATACCGCTTCCCCGTATCAGGTTTAGTAAGACGGTCTCCGTGTTGTCATCTCTATGATGCGCCACAGCAATGGCCTCTGCTCCTCTTTCTTTTCGTATTTGTTCAAACCAGGCATAACGAAGTTCACGGGCCGCCATTTCAATAGAGAGATGATTCTCTTTGGCATAAGCAATTGTATCGAAATCTTTTTGTATAAAATCTACGCCAAACCTATCCGCTACGGATTTCGCAAAAAGCGCATCCCTCTCCGATTCATCACCTCGTAAATGAAAATTACAATGAGCGGCCACACAGGTATAGTCTAACTTCACCAATAGCGCCAAAAGCGCTACGGAATCAGCACCGCCACTCAAACCAACGATAACATCACCGTGGTTCTCCAGTAACCTTTTTCTTTCAATAAACGAACGAACCGTATGAATCATAAAATAAATACGGAGACATGATACTTCCGTTTTCCATGTCTCCGTTTATATTATTAAGTAAAAAACTTATTCCTGTACACCTGCCAACTCCGGATCAATCATTACGCGTCCGCAGTATTCACATACGATGATTTTCTTACGTAATTTAATATCCATCTGTTTCTGCGGCGGAATTTTATTAAAACAACCACCACAAGCATCACGTTGGATATAAACAACGGCCAAACCATTCCGTGTTCCTTTACGAATACGTTTGAACGCCGTCAGTAAGCGAGGTTCAATTGACGCTTCCAGTTGTTTTGCTTTATCACGAAGTTTTTCTTCTTCCTGTTTGGTTTCGGAAATAATTTCTTCCAATTCGCCTTTTTTCTGAACTAAGTCGCCTTTACGACCATCCATTCTTTCAGCCAATTGAACTATTTCCTCTTTCTTTGCAGCGATATTTTCATTAAACTCACGGATTTTCTTTTCCGCAAATTCAATTTCCAATCCCTGAAACTCAATCTCTTTAGACAAGTTATCGAATTCCCGGTTATTACGCACATTATCCAATTGTGATTTATATTTTTCTATCAAAGCTGTTGAATCAGCTATTTTATTTTTCTGACCAACCACTGCCGATTCATATTCTTTTATTTCGGCTTGATAATTCTGAAGGCGTGTTTCTAATCCTGCAATCTCATCTTCCAGGTCCTGAACCTCTAAAGGCAGTTCACCACGAAGCGTTTTGATTTTATCTATTTCAGTCACTGCCATCTGAAGTTGATACAATGCAGAAAGTTTCTCTTCAACTGTATATTCTTTTTCAGCTGATACTTTTTCTTTAGCCATTCTACAAATAATTTACTGGGTTTGAATTAACATTCGAAAAATGCACCGCAAAGTTAGGGAATTTTTTCGATATGATTGTATAAAATATATCTTTTGTACATACTTCTGATTCATAATGTCCTATCACTGCAAGCAGTATATGATCTTCCACATCATAAAAATCATTATATTTCGCTTCTCCCGTAATAAAAACATCCGCACCATAAGCGATGGCGTCTTTCAACAAAAACGCACCGCTACCACCACACAGGGCAACTTCCCGAATCGGTTTATTGGTCAGTTTTGAATGCTTCAAGCACTGCACATTAAACACTGCTTTTACGCGATTCAAAAAAATCATTTCATCTTCGCTGGCCGGCAATTCACCGACAACTCCGGATCCGGCCTGTTCCCAATTATTCTTTAGCGGATAAAAATCATACGCCGGTTCCTCATAGGGATGTACAGACAAAAGCGCACGCGTTACCGCCGCCTGTTTAAATGCCGGTAAAATCGTCTCTATCCGGGTTTCACCCTCATAATGCAGTTCTCCGATTTTACCCCGGAAAGGATGTGTTCCTTCATGTGCCCGATAGGTACCTTCGCCATGCAGATTATAGCTACATGAATCATAATTGCCAATATGTCCTGCTCCTGCATTAAATAAGGCATTCCGCAACAATTCAGCATACGGATCGGGAACATATGTCACCAATTTTAGCAAAGCTTGTTTCTGTGGACTTAAAACACGAACATTCTGCAAGCCCAACAACTCTGCCAAACGGTAATTAACCCCACCTATCGCATTATCCAGATTGGTATGGGCGGCATAAATCACCAAATCATGTTTACAGGCTTTCATCATACAACGCTCAACATACGTTGCTCCTTTCAAAGACTTAAAAGGTTTAAAAGCCAGCGGATGATGGGAAATGATCAGGTTACAGTCACTATCCAATGCCTCTGTGATCACCTCTTCTGTTACGTCAAGACATATAATAGCACCGGTTGCCAGTTGGTTAATATCCCCTACCTGTACACCCGCATTATCAAAATCCTCCTGCAAAGGGAGCGGAGCAAACCGTTCTATCTCTTTCAATATGTCTTTTATCCGCAACATAACAAATGCTATTTATGAATTAGGCGCTAAATGTATCGATAAATTAAGTTCCTTGAGCTGTTCATCATCCAATGCCGCAGGAGCATCCAGCATCACATCCCGTCCGGAATTATTTTTCGGGAAAGCGATACAATCCCGTATGGAATCCAATCCGGCGAAAAGAGATACCCAACGATCCAAACCGTAGGCCAAACCACCATGAGGAGGCGCACCATATTTAAACGCATTCATCAGGAAGCCAAACTGTTCCTGTGCCTTTTCCGGCGTAAATCCGAGCAAGCCAAACATCTTATTCTGAAGCGCACTGTCGTAGATACGGATAGACCCTCCTCCTACTTCAACACCGTTAATTACCATGTCATAGGCATTGGCACGCACTGCTCCCGGATCACTGTCCAACAGATGAATATCTTCCGGCTTCGGAGAGGTAAACGGATGATGCATCGCATAAAAACGCTGATCATCTTCACTCCATTCAAACAAAGGAAAATCAACTACCCACAGACAAACAAATTTATTTTTGTCACGCAAGCCTAATTGACTTCCCATCTCCAGACGCAACTCATTCAATTGCTTCCGTGTCTTCGCCACATCTTCTCCGGATAGAATCAGAATCAAATCACCCGGTTCAGCGTTAAAGGCAGCCTTCAATTCCTGCAAAACCTCCTGTGTGTAAAACTTATCCACACTCGATTTCACACTACCATCAGCCTCTATACGCGCATAAACCATTCCTTTTGCTCCAATCTGCGGACGTTTCACGAAATCAGTCAAAGCATCCAGTTGCTTACGCGTATAAACGGCTGCACCTTTCGCACAGATACCACCTACATAAGCAGCATTATCGAACACCGGAAAACCATGACCCTTCATTATATCCATCAGCTCCACAAACTCCATCCCAAAACGAAGATCCGGTTTGTCGGAACCATAATATTTCATCGCGTCAGCATAAGACATTCGCTTAAACGACTCCTTTATATCAATCCCTTTAATCGTTTTAAAAAGATATTTAGCCATTCCTTCAAACAGCTCAAGCACATCTTCCTGCTCAACAAAACTCATTTCGCAGTCGATCTGCGTAAACTCAGGCTGGCGGTCTGCACGCAAGTCTTCATCACGAAAACATTTAACGATCTGAAAATAACGATCAAACCCGGATACCATCAACAGCTGTTTCAGCGTTTGCGGCGATTGAGGCAAGGCATAAAACTGACCGGGATTCATACGGGACGGCACCACAAAATCGCGCGCACCCTCCGGCGTAGAGTTCACCAATATCGGTGTTTCTACCTCCAGGAAGCCCTGTTTATCCAGATAATTCCGCACTTCAAAAGCCATTCGGTGGCGTAGTTCCAGATTCGCTCTCACCGGATTCCGTCGTAAATCCAGATAGCGATATTTCATGCGTATATCATCACCGCCATCCGTCTCATCCTCAATAGTGAACGGTGGCACATCCGCTGCATTCAAAACCGTCAGTTCCGAAGCGATCAATTCTATTTCTCCCGTAGATATATTTTTATTCTTATTCGAACGCTCACGTACGGTTCCGGTAACCTGTATCACATATTCGCGTCCTAATTTATTGGCCTGCTCCCATAACAAAGCATTTTCTTCCTGATTGAATGCCAATTGAGTAACACCATAGCGGTCGCGAATATCCACAAAAGTCATCCCGCCCATTTTACGCGTACGTTGTACCCAGCCGGCCAAAGTTACGACCAAACCTTCATCTGCCAGCCGTAAACTGCCACAAGTTCTTGTTCTATACATATATTAATATTTTACTATTGACAAAATGTTATCGGAATTCCACTGTTTTTCAGAAGCCATACATAAAACTGAACTATGCCAATCTAAACAGGAACTACAAAGATAAGCCATATATTTGTAGTTGATTATTTTTTTTCTGAAAAAGATAACATACGCAAACAGCATAACTCTTTCCAAACGAACAAATCCCCGAAAAACAAATTGTCAGAAAAACGCCATATCCTGTGACACTTTTTCAAAATAACACCTTTTTCATTAACATACACTTTTGAAGATATTGACGAAAAA
>JAJDIA010000026.1 GCA_030266465.1 Parabacteroides sp. OttesenSCG-928-G21
CAACGATCCGCCGAGAAACAGCATTACAATCGCCACACCCAGATTCGCGCCGTCACTGATCCCCAGGATCGACGGACCCGCCAGCGGATTCCGAAACAACGTCTGCAACAACAGCCCGCTGATCGCCAGTGACGCCCCGGCAAACAACGCCGTCACCGCCTGCGGAAAACGCGACTGCAACACAATCTGCGTCCACGCCTCGCGCTCCGAACCATTCCCCGTAAGAATACTAAATACCTCACTCAGCGGAATAGAAACAGAACCATACGCCAGGCTCCCCACAAAAAGAAGCAATAGCACAAGGATAAACAACGGATAAAAAGACCAGCCCTGTTTATGCATGCCACAAAGATAATTCTTTAGAAATAAGAAGTAAGAAACAAGAAGCAAGAAAGTAGCCATCCCTCTCATAAATGATAGGAATACCGCTCACCCCCTTCAGTTTTCCGCGATTTGCAATAATCTTTCCGCGATTTGCAATGTCTTCTAAAAGAAACACTTCTACTTTTAGAGCCAAAAAGTATTAATCACAAACTAATAAGCAAATACATCATGAAAAAGATTTTACTACTTACAATCACATGTCTTGCACTGGCAAGTGGAATGAGTCTCCACGCGCAAGTACTAAAAGTTGGCGGAAAAGAATTTGCCACATTTGAATATTTTGAATACGGTACCGGCTGGGAAGCGCGGCGAGATACATCATCATCATCATTTACTCTGACATTAGACGAAAAATACACAGGAGAGGTAATTCATGTCAACAGCACTGCCAAGGTAACAATAGTTTATACCGGCAACGTCTCTATCAATAGCAATGGAGCAGTTCCTATCCATAGCCCCTACTCTCTTACTATCAAAGGAAACTCAGATTCCAAATTATCTCTTACCAATACAGGAACAGAATCACAGTGTTATGCCCTGCATACCGGAGGTATATTAACAATCGAAGGGGGTACGCTGGAGCTTTCCTCTTCGGGATCTAGCGTACTTTACAATGGCCTTTTTAACTCAAAGAGCACCGCACTTTATGCCGCAGCGGGTCTTGAGGTAGCTGAAGGCGTTCAAATAAATGCAACCGTTACAGGAGAAAACGCAACCGGCATACTTCTGGCAGGAGCTGATCAAACATCTGATATAGCAGGAAACATTACCGCAAGCTCTACCGGTATCGGATCTGCCATCTGGATTGATAATGGGCATAAACTGATAGTCAAAAGCGGTAGTCTTGTTTTATCAAACACAGCCGCCTCGAATCCAATCAAAGGTAATGGAACGTTCGAGATGGAGGGAGGAACAGTACAATATAATAATGGACCCGTGCCGGAACTAACCGCCATTTCTGAGGATAGCGGAGAATTAGGAGATAGCATTCTTTTAACCGGATACAACCTTTCGGATACCGCAAAAGTCTGGGTAGGCGGCAAAGAGGCGATAGTAGCCGTAGAAAGTACTGATAATAATGTCATATTTATAATACCCGCCGGAAAGGCAGGTGAAACTGCCAGTATCCTAATCGAAGCAGCCGGAGGACGGACATTTATGAAGGACGCATTTACCTATACCGAAACCTCTTACCGGGTCACCTTGAGTATCCCTACCGAAGCGCAGTTAGAGGGAAATCTATTTGTCGATGTAGCGGCAAACACAGCAATCAGCACCCTTCTCCCTGTAGCCACACAAGAAGAATGTGTCTTTAGAGGATGGAGTACAGACCAGATTGATTTTGTGCCATGGGGTGAGGATGCTGAAGTAACATCCGATACCCTCTTACATGGCAAATTTATCATGGCCGCGCAACTCGTCCTGGCCGCTGACGCAGAAAAGGCCTCTCTGAGTGCGCCTATTACGATAGTCTTTCCTACTAACCCCGGAGACTGCATAACAGACATCTTCAATCAGACCTCCATAACGCCCGACCCGGGCAATGTAAGTTGCACTTTCGAAGAGCGCCCGGTAACCAAGGCCGGTCCAACGGAATGGGTAGCAACCATCTACCACAACGATTTCGCCCCTAACACGGAATATACTATCACCATCCCTAAGGGCGCCTTTAGTATCTACCCGGAAGCAATCACCATGACGTTCTTTTCCGTTTTACCTATTACCTACGCAATCAACTTCGATGTAGCCGAAGGCATCCGCATCAATCCGGATAACGAGGACTACACGATAGAAGAAGGCCATGACTATACCTTCTATATGTATATGGAAGAGGGTCTCGCCAACAAGAAGCCCTACGTAACGGTAAACGATCAGTCGGTCGCAATCCGTGAAACGCAAGACGGCACAGGCTGGGTATATCGCATCCCCGAAGTCTATGCAGACCAGCATATCGCTATTCTCCTGCAAGACCTCGTCAGCAATCTCAACCCCGAAGAGGCAGGCATCACCATCTACTCCTCCGCCGGCGCACTGATTGCAGAGACAGCACAACCAACACTAATCACCATATATAATATCACCGGACAAGCCGTTGTCCAACAGCGCGTAGACAGTCGCGCCACCTTCGCCCTCCCGAAAGGAATCTACATCGTACGAACCGATAAGGGAACAACGAAGGCTATCGTGAGATAGTTATGAATTATGAGTTATAAATTATGAGTTATGAATTTGAAGATTATTCCTCAATTCATAACTCATAATTCATAATTTCGACGTCACCCTATCATAAACAAACAAACACGCCGCCGCTGCGACCCCTATCGCCAGAATCACGACCCACATACCGGAAGGATTATACACATCCCACAAGTAATTCGTCAGTTCGCGCGGCGTAAGGCTCACCTGCCGGGCCACCTCCTCGAAGTAGGCGTTCGTCGACAGACCTTCCGGAATCGTCAGCATCCGCTCGGCGGCAAATCGCTCCGTGATCGTCACCTTGTCCGACATCGCCTGATACACATTCCCCGAGATAAACCCTGCGAACACATTCCCCAGGAAAACCGGAATAAACGAATACCCCATATAAAGCGCCTTCTTGTCCGCCGGAGCTATACGCCCGATATACTCCGTAATCTTCGGTGAACCCGCCATCTCGCCCAATGCAAAGATCAGGATCGCCACCAGCGTAAAGACCACGTTCTGCGACACCAGCGTCAGCGACATACCAATCGAACACACCAGAAAGCCCGACATCATCGACTTCAGCGGCTTCATCTTCATCACAATACTCGACACAATGATCTGGAACGCGATGATATACAACGCATCCATATTCGTAATAAACTCCGCGTCCAACACGCCCGGCGCCGGACTATAATTTGCACTGATAAACGGAATATACTTATCAAAGAAATAAAACAACGAACTCGTATCCACCCACTGCGAGATAAACACCGGCAGCGTAAAGAACAACTGGTTATACATCGTCCAGAAACCCGCCACGATCAACAGGAAGATCAAGAACTTCGCATCCTTAAAGATACTCACCATATTCCGGAAGATCACCGAGAACGCCTCCCACAAACTACCCTGCGCCTTCGACTCATCCCGGTCGGGCTCCGTATAGAACATCAGCAGGATGAAATTCAGCGCAATAATCCCTGCCGAGATATAGAATATCATCTGTGAACTCCCCTTAAACAACAGCGTCACCATCGGCCCGAAGAAAGCCCCGATGTTCACCATCATATAAAAGATACCGAAACCGATCGACGACGTCTCCTCCGTTGTAGTCTTTGCAATCGTCGCCGAGATAACCGGCTTAAACAACGCTGCCCCCAACGCCAGATACAGATACATCAGAAACACCCCCGTAAAGGAAGAAAACATCGGTAGCAGAATAAAGGCCGACGTATAGATCACAAACGCCAGCGCCAGCACCTTCTTATACCCGTAGCGATCCGCAATCGCCCCCGTCAGCACCGGAAGGAAGTAAAGAATACCCGTCCCGACGCCCATAATCAGCCCCTTCTGGCTCTGCGTAAACTCCAGCCCGCCCATATCCGACGAGCCCGTCAGGTAATTCGCAAACAGCATAAAGAAACCATACCACGCCCAACGCTCAAACAACTCTATCGTATTAGCCACCCAAAATGTCCGTGGAAACTTACTAAATATACTCATGGTCTTTCATTTTAGAATTGGAGCAAATATAATTATAATTATTAATTATGAGTTATGAATTATGAAACGAAGATCGCGTAGCGAAGCGTAAAGCAATTATTCCTTGTAGGGGCGAATCCATGTGTTTGTCCACCAGGAGATAGGATGAGGTGGGAAAAGAAAAAAGGATTATCCAAATGTGAATAATCCTCTTCGTTTTTTATACCAGCATGAAGTCGAGCTGTTTTCGTTCCAGGTTGGCTTGGACGACTTTGATGGTGATGGGGTCGCCCAGGCGGTATTGTTTCTTGGTGCGCCGGCCGATGAGGGTGTAGTTCTTGTCGTCGAACTCGTAGAAGTCGTCGTCGAGGTCGCGGATGGGCACCATGCCTTCGCAGGTGTTTTCCTTGAGCTCTACGTAGAGTCCCCATTCGGTGACGCCGGAGATGACGCCGTCGAAGACCATTCCGATTTTATCGCTCATGAATTCCACCTGTTTGTATTTGATGGATGCGCGTTCGGCATTGGAGGCCAGTTGTTCCATGCTGGAGCTGTGTTCGCACAGTTCTTCGTACTTTTGTTTGGGCACGCTTCGTCCTCCTGCCAGGTATTTCTCCAGTAGGCGGTGCGCCATCATGTCGGGATAGCGCCGGATGGGCGAGGTGAAGTGGCTGTAGTATTCGAAGGCGAGGCCGTAGTGTCCGGTGTTTTCGGTGGAATAGATGGCCTTTTGCATGGCGCGTATGGCGAGGGTTTCGATGAGGTTTTCCTCGGCTTTGCCCTGAACGCTGTCCAGCAGTTTATTGATTCCTTTGGAGATTTCTACTTTGTTGCCTCCGTCGGTTTTCAACCGGTATCCGAAGCGGCGGATGAAGGTGGCGAAGTTTTCCATTTTATCCGGATCGGGCGCTTCGTGGATACGGTAGATGAATACTTTGGGTGTTTTTCCTTTTTCGGGTTTCCCGACATATTCCGCGACTGTGCGGTTGGCCAGTAGCATGAACTCTTCGATGAGTTTGTTGGCGTCTTTGGATTCTTTGAAGTAGACGCTCAGGGGTTTTCCTTTGTCATCGATCTCGAAGCGTACTTCGTAACGGTCGAAGTTGATGGCGCCGTCTTTGAAGCGTGCGGCGCGCAGTTGCTTGGCGAGGTGATCCAGGGCGAGGAGTTCTTCTTTGTAATCGCCTTGTCGGGTTTCCAATACCTCCTGCGCCTCTTCATAAGTGAAGCGGCGGTCGCTTTTGATGACGGTCTTCACGATGCGCGACTTTTTGACTTTCGCCTGCTCGTCCATTTCAAAGATAACGGAGAAGCAGAGCTTTTCTTCGTCGGGGCGCAAGGAGCAGATGCCGTTGCTGAGGCGTTCCGGGAGCATGGGGATGGTACGGTCGACGAGATAGACGGAGGTGGCGCGGTTTTGCGCTTCACGCTCGATGATGCTGTCGGGCCTGACGTAGTGGGTAACGTCGGCGATGTGAACGCCGACTTCCCAGTTGCCATTGTCCAGCTTGCGGACGGATAGGGCGTCGTCAAAGTCTTTTGCGTCTTTGGGGTCGATGGTGAAGGTGGTTGTCTTGCGGCAGTCTTCACGTTTGCTGATTTCTTCGGGAGTAATATCATCGGGGATACGTTCGGCTGCGCGTTCAACGGCTACGGGGTATTTGTAGGGGAGTCCGAACTCGGCCAGGATGGCGTGCATTTCGGTGGTGTTGTCGCCTGCCTCTCCGAGGACGTCAATGACTTCCCCGATGGGGTTCTTGGCCTCTTCCGGCCATTCGGTGATGCGGGCTACGACCTTGTCGCCGTTCTTTCCGCCTTTTAGCTTGTCTTTCGGGATGAAGATGTCGTTGGCTAATGTCTTGTCTTCGGTAACTAAGAAGGCGAAGCCTTTGCCGATTTGTAGCTTGCCGATAAAGTTCTTTTCATGGCGTTCGAGTATTTCTACTACTTCGCCTTCGGGCTCGGCGCCACGACGTTTGGCGAATAGCTGTACTTTTACTTTATCGCCTGCCATGGCGCGACCGGAGTTGCGTTCGGCGATGAAGACCGGTGCACTGCCGTCTTCGGGGATAAAGGAGTTTTTCCCGTTGCTGCGCCGTGAAAAAGTTCCAACGGCGATCGTTCCCAGGTTTTGCAGGCGATAACGGCCACGATCGATCTCGGTGATGAAGTGTTCGATAGCCAGTTGGTCAATGATTTCCGCTACCTGAAGTTTTTGAACGGGGGTTTGTGCTCCGATCAGCTTGCTGATTTGCTTGTAGTTGAAAGGCTCTTTTGGCGAGGACTGGAAAACGGATATGATGGAATGCAGGAGGGCGCCTTTTTTCATGCGTTGGGTTCCATGCCTTTTTTCTTTTTTCTCTGCGTTGCCTTTTTGTTTATGTTTTCGTTTACTCATAGATTCTTATATTTCTTTGCTGATTTTCGGATGAATAATAATCTTTATTTATACATAAAAACAATCCCGGTTGAGAATTGTTTTAAATCTGTAACTGTGTATGTAAGCTATGCAAATGTAGAGCAAATTATTCACATTCTTCGGAATGAACAAATAATTTATGTAACTTTGGCAGTCAAACGAAAGATCACTTATGAGCATTGTTGTAAAAGAGGTTTCTACGAAAAAAGAACTCAGAGAATTTGTAAAGTTTAGCATAGATCTTTATAAAGATAATCCTTATTATGTCCCGGAACTGATAACCGATGAAATGGAGATATTGTCGAAAGATAAGAATCCGGCTTTTGAGTTATGTGATGCTGTTTGCTTCCTTGCTTATAGGGATGGGAAGATTGTTGGGCGTATCGCGGGTATAATCAACCATTCGAGTAATGAAGTATGGAAGGAGGAATATGCCCGTTTTGGTTTTGTGGATTTTATTGATGACGCGGAGGTGGTTGATGCCTTGTTCAGTGCGGTAGAGAAATGGGCACTGGAGAAGGGGATGAAGACGCTGCATGGTCCGCTGGGATTCACGGATATGGATAATGAAGGTATGCTTGTGGATGGCTTTGATCAGTTAGGGACGATGGCGACGATTTATAACTATCCTTATTATCCGGTTCACATGGAGCGGATGGGGTTTGTGAAGGATCAGGATTGGCATGAGTTTAAGATATATATTCCGGATGGTGTTCCGGAGAAACATCTGCGCATTGGGGAGATTGTTAAGAAGAAGTATGGTTTACAGGTGCGTAAGTTTAAAAATGCAAAGGAGATTATGCCTTATGCGCAGCGGATTTTCGAAGCACTGAATGCCGCTTTCGCTCCATTATATGGTTTTGCTCCGCTTTCCCAGAAGCAGATTGATTATTATGTGAAGAAGTATATTCCTATGTTGCGTTTTGAACTGGTAACTGTGATTATCAGGGAGGAAGATGACGCGGTGGTAGGTTTTGGTATCTCTTTGCCGAATATGTCGAAGGCTTTACAAAAGGCAAGGGGGAGCATGTTTCCTTTTGGTTGGTATTATTTATTTAAGGCGTTGCTTTCTAAGCCTAAGGTGGTGGATCTTTATCTGGCAGGTGTCCTTCCGGAATATCAGGGGAAAGGGGTAAATGCCTTATTGTTTAACGACCTTATTCCTGTTTATAAAAAAATAGGCACGGTATATGCAGAGAGTAATCCGGAATTAGAAACAAACAATGCCGTACAGGCGCAATGGGATTATTTTAAACGGGAACACCATAAAACAAGAAGAGCTTTTATTAAACATTTAACAACAGAGAACTAAAAAGATAAAGATGAACGAAAGGAATTCAATTATTACTCAGGACACGGCTTACAATGATGAGGATATAAAAACTCTGGATTGGATGGAGCATATCCGGCGACGTCCGGGGATGTACATCGGGAAGTTGGGCGATGGCAGTTATGCTGATGATGGGATTTATGTGTTATTGAAAGAGGTACTTGATAACTCTATCGATGAATATATGATGGGGTATGGGAAGAGTATTGAGGTGACTGTAGAGGAAGGAACGGTTGCGGTGCGTGACTATGGTCGTGGAGTACCTTTAGGAAAAGTCGTTGATGTGTCGAGTAAGATGAATACCGGTGCTAAATATGATAGCAAGGCGTTTAAGAAATCTGTGGGGTTGAATGGTGTGGGTATTAAGGCAGTAAATGCGTTGAGTAGTTTCTTCCAAATATCCAGTTATCGGGATGGTGAGCAAAAGCAGGTAGAATATAGTAAAGCGCATATTACAGAAGAGATGGATATTGTTCCTTCTAATGAAGCGAATGGAACGCAGATCTATTTTATTCCTGATAAGGAGATTTTCAAGGATTATGAGTATAAGGATGAGTATATTGAAAGTCTGTTGAAGAACTATGTTTTTCTGAATACAGGACTGTCAATTATTTACAACGGGAAGAAGTTCTTCTCCAAAAACGGGTTGGTGGATTTGCTGAATGAAAACATGACGACTGACCCGCTCTATCCGATTATCCACCTGAAAGGAGAAGATATCGAGGTGGTGATTACGCATAGTAATCAGTATGGGGAGGAATATTATTCGTTTGTGAACGGACAGCATACGACACAAGGGGGGACGCATCTGTCTGCATTCAGAGAGGCGATAGGGCGTGTTATCAAAGAGTATTATACCAAGAATTTCGAATATTCGGATATTCGCGCCGGTATAGTTGCTGCTATAAGTATAAAGGTTGAGGAGCCGGTATTTGAAAGCCAGACGAAAACGAAGCTGGGTTCAAAGGATATAGGTCCCGAAGGTCCTACCGTCGCTAAGTTTATTGGTGACTTTATTAAGAAGGAGTTAGATAACTATCTGCATAAAAACGGCGAAACGTCGGAGCTGTTACTTCGGAAGATAACGGAATCGGAAAAAGAACGTAAAGCGATTGCCGGTGTGACTAAGTTAGCGCGTGAACGGGCCAAGAAGGCGAACCTACACAATCGGAAATTGCGTGATTGCCGGATACATCTGAATGATGCGAAAGGTGATAGACAAGAGGAGAGTTGTATTTTTATCACCGAAGGGGATTCAGCAAGTGGTTCTATTACCAAAAGCCGTGATCCGAACATTCAGGCTGTGTTTAGTCTTCGTGGTAAGCCGCTGAATAGTTTTGGCTTAACTAAAAAGATTGTCTATGAAAACGAAGAATTCAATTTGCTTCAGGCAGCATTGAACATTGAGGATGGCTTGGAGGGATTACGCTATAATAAGGTAATTATAGCTACGGATGCTGACGTTGATGGTATGCATATACGTTTGTTGCTTATTACATTCTTTTTGCAATTCTTCCCGGACCTGATTAAGCGGAATCATGTTTATATCCTTCAAACGCCGCTGTTCCGTGTGCGCAACAAGCAGAAGACTTGGTACTGTTATACGGAAGAGGAACGCCTGGCAGCGATGAAGGCCGCAGGGAAAAACCCTGAAATAACAAGATTTAAGGGTTTAGGTGAAATATCTCCCGATGAATTCCGTAATTTTATCGGTCAGGATATACGTTTGGATCCGGTAACGATGAAAAGGGAAGACTCCGTTAAGGAGATGCTGGAGTTTTATATGGGGAAAAATACAATGGAACGTCAGGTATTTATTATTGACAACCTGGTTGTCGAAGAAGATATTGCATGAAACGAATAGCTCTTTTTCCGGGAACTTTCGATCCGTTTACGATCGGGCATGAGTCATTGGTTAGACGCGGATTGGAATTGGTGGATGAAATAGTCATAGCCGTTGGGATTAATGACAAAAAACTAACTTACTTTTCATTGGAAAAGAGGTTGGAGGCTATTGCTAACCTTTATCAGGATAATCCGAATATCCGGATAATGTCATATGACTCATTAACGGTTGATTTTGCACAAGAGATCGGCGCTCAATTTATCATGCGTGGCATACGTACCAATAATGACTATGAGTATGAAAAGAGTATAGCCGATGTAAACAGAATCCTGACAGGAATAGATACTTTTTTACTTTTTACAGAACCGGAGCATACACACATCAGTTCAAGCATTGTGCGGGAGTTGTTACGGTATGGAAAAGACATTTCGCAGTTTGTACCGAAAGGTACCCGATTATATTGAAACGAAAGGAACAAATTTATGAGACAATTCTTTTTAGGCCTGCTGGCAGTAATTTGTATTGCCACGTCTGTAACAGGTCAGAATACATCAAATCGTGAAACGCGTAAATTGCAAATGGCATTGTATGCTATTGCGAACCTATATGTCGACCCAGCGGACGAGCATAAATTAGTAGAAGATGCTATTATAGGAATGCTTGAGAAATTGGATCCGCATTCGAATTATATGGATCCGGAAGAGACAAGAGAAATGAATGAACCGTTGCAAGGTAATTTTGATGGCATCGGGATTCAGTTTAATATGCTTACGGATACGCTTTATGTCATTCAGGTAATACCGGGCGGTCCTTCCGAAAGAGTAGGTTTAATGGCTGGTGATCGGATTATACAGGTGAATGATACGACAATAGCCGGCGTAAGTATGCGAAGTACGGATATCCAGAGTCGTTTACGTGGACGAAGAGGAACAGATGTGCGTGTAAAGGTGAAACGCAGTAATACGCCGGAACTTATCGAGTTTAATATTACCCGGGGCCGGATTCCTGTGTATAGCTTGGATGCCGCATATATGGCGGATAAAGAAACAGGCTATATCAAATTAAATCGTTTTGCGCTGACCTCAACAGATGAGTATCGTGAAGCCTTGGAAAAGCTGAAAAAGCAAGGGATGAAAAACCTGATAGTAGATCTTCAAGGTAATGGTGGTGGATATCTGAATATTGCGGTAGATTTAGCCGATGAGTTTCTGGATAAAGACAAACTGATTGTATATACTGAGGGAAATACGCAGCCACGGAAGGATTCTAAAGCTACAAACCAAGGAAATTTTGAAGAAGGACGTTTAGTTATTCTTGTTGATGAATCTTCGGCTTCGGCCAGTGAAATTCTGGCGGGTGCCGTGCAGGATTGGGACAGAGGTGTTATTGTAGGGCGACGTACTTTCGGAAAAGGCTTGGTACAAAGTCCTATACCGCTTCCGGACGGTTCTATGATTCGTCTGACGGTTTCACGCTACTATACTCCAACAGGAAGAGGTATTCAAAAACCGTATGAAAATGGGAATATGGAGAATTACCAACAAGATTTGATCGATCGTTATAATCGAGGCGAATTAATGAGTGCAGATAGTATCCATTTCCCGGATTCCATGAAATATAATACGTTGGTTACTGGACGGGTTGTCTATGGCGGTGGTGGGATTATGCCGGATATTTTTGTGCCTATTGATACCGTTCGTTCCACTGTATTTCATCGGCGGGTTGTTGCGGCAGGTATAATTAATCGTTTGTCTATGAATTATCTGGATAGAAACAGAGAACAGATGACGAAGGACTATCCCCGATTTGAACGGTTTAATGAACGGTTTAACGTTTCGGATGAAATGATGGAAGAACTCAAAGAGATGGCTAAAGCGGATTCGATCACTATTGATGAGGAGCAATATGCTATATCGGAACCTATTATCCGTCTGCAACTTAAAGCACTGATTGCTCGCGATATGTATGAAATGACAGAATACTTCCAGGTCATTAACGATATAAATGATAGCTATCAAGAGGCTTTACGTATTATTAACGACAAAAACGCTTATCGGAAAGCCTTGGGCGAAATAAATTAATATGTTTTGGCGACTGTTCTTTACATTTGCACGGATAGGCATGTTCACTATTGGCGGTGGATATGCTATGGTGCCATTGATTGAACGGGATGTGGTCAATAAAGGTTGGCTTTCTAAAGAGGAATTTCTCGATATTTTTGCGATAGCCCAGTCTATGCCGGGCGTGTTTGCCGTAAATATTGCCATTTTTGTCGGCTATAAGTTAAAAGGAATTCCGGGAAGTATTTTGTGTGCGTTAGGTACGATTTTACCCTCTTTTCTTATTATTCTTTTAATTGCTTTGTTTTTTACGCAGATACAGGAGAACGTCTGGGTAGAGAAGATCTTTAAAGCATTGCGTCCGGCAGTTGTTGCACTGATTGCGGTTCCCTGTATTACTACAGCAAAAGCATTAAAACTTTCTTATAAAACGCTATTGATACCAATAGCGGCGGCTCTGCTTATCTGGAAGGGAGGGGTATCTCCTATATGGATTATTTTGCTGGCAATTGCCGGAGGTCTGATTTACGGATTATATCTAAAAAAGAATTAATATGATTTGGTTGGAACTATTTTATGTATATCTGAAGATTGGACTGTTTGGTTTTGGTGGCGGTTATGCCATGCTTTCATTGATTCAATCCGAAGTCGTAGAGAAGCACAACCTGATATCGCTGCAGGAATTTACGGATATTGTCGCCATATCACAACTTACGCCCGGACCAATCGGAATCAATAGTGCCACCTACATTGGCTACACGGCTATTCATAATGCCGGCTATTCCGTAGAGATAAGTATTTTGGGTTCAGTACTAACTACCTTTGCCGTTTGCTTGCCTTCTTTTATTTTGGTCTTATTGGTCTCCTATTATTTCTCTCGCGTCAAGAACAATAAATATGTAGAGGCCGCTTTTCTGGGACTACGCCCGGCCACTGTTGGCCTGATAGCTGCCGCAGCGCTGTTGTTGATGAACAACGATAACTTTATTGATTATAAGAGCTTTCTGATCTTTGGTGTCGCATTCTTTCTTACCTGGAAAGCTAAATTACATCCTATCTTGATGATTCTTCTGGCCGGAATAGCCGGACTCTTTTTGTATTGATTCCATTATTTCATTAGCATGATCTGTTCGTTGATTTGTGGCCTTTTAATCGTTCCACCCGGGTGGAACGGGCGACTCACCTAGGTGGAACGATCGTCTCACCCGGGTGGAACAGCCGTCTCACCCAGGTGGAACGATTAAGTCATTGCAATAAAAAGGGGAAAGCATGACAATCTTTGGTATTGTTTATGCGCAACTCTTTATTAATATTTAATATGCTTATATATAGTATTTTACGCCTTTTGAAATAGACCAATCTCCCAAAATAATCGACTAATCCGTATAAAACCGGTTTGTCGGTTTAAAAACATACTTTGTCTACTACATTCTGCTTTATAGCTACTCTGTTTGTGCTGTTTTTCTCATTAGTATAGTTTTGCTTTCGTAAAATGTATGACATAAAAACGATATATGAAACAGTACACATTATTACTTTTAGCGTGCTTGCTACTTCCGATAGGTGTTAGCGCACAAGGCAAACCAGCAAAATGGACATTACAAGATTGTTTAGATTATGCCTTAGAGCATAATATTCAGGTGAAAAAGAGTAAAATTAATCTCTTATCCGGAGAAGAAGATTTGCAACAGGCCAAAGCTCGCTTGTTCCCTTCTCTTTCGGCCTCTGCGTCGGAGAATTTCGCGAACTATCCATCAGGTGAAACAGCAAACAACAATGCATTCAGCAGCAGTTTAAATCTGAGTGCCAACTGGACGCTTTTTGATGGAGGGCGTCGTTCTAATGCGATCAAACAGCAGGAAATTCAAAAACAGGTAAATGATTTGAGTATCGAAAAGAGTGAAAACGATATTCAGATTTCATTGGTACAAACGTATATGCAGGTATTATACGCGACGGAGGCCGTTCGTATAAACCAGAATAACGTAGAAGTTTCGAAAGCGCAACGTGACCGTGCGGAAGAGCTTTTCAAAGCCGGATCTATCTCTGCGGTGGATTTGGCCCAGTTGGAAAGCCAGCATAGCTCGGATAAATACCAATTGGTTGTTCAGCAAAAGAATCTGGATAATTATAAGTTGCAGCTCAAACAGTTATTGGAACTGGATATTATGGAAGAGATGGAACTGGTTATTCCGGAACTTACCGATTCAGATGTATTGACACCATTACCTAATAAGGAGATCATTTATAATAATTCCTTAGGGGTTATGCCGGAAATAAAAAGCAGTGAGTTGGCAGTGGACAAAGCCGAACTGGAAATTAAAAGAGCTAAAGCCGGATATCTGCCGTCGCTTGCATTAAATGCAGGTGTTTCAACCGGATATACAACAGGTATGGGGAATTCTTTTGACACACAAGTGTGGAACCGCCTGAACGAAAGCGTTGGGCTTACATTGAGCATTCCTATTTATAGTAATCGCGATAATAAAACAGCCGTTAATAAGGCTCGGTTGTCTGCCGAGAACAGCCAATTAGAATATCAAAATTCTCAGAAGAATTTGCTGAAAACGGTAGAAGGAGTTTATCTGGACGCCACCTCTTCTCAGAATCAATATATCTCGGCAACAGAACGGCTGAAGTATGTGGAAAAGAGCTTTAATCTTACACAAGAACAATTTTTCCTTGGAATGAAAAACACGTTGGAATTATTGACGGAAACAAACAATTATCTCAATTCACAACAAGAGGTATTACAGTCTAAATATATGTCAATCATGAGTATTCAATTACTCAATATCTACCAAAAAAGACCAGTGGAGATTGGTTATTAATAGTTTTATTCACTTCCTCTTTTACAATGCTTGCGCGGGGAGTTTTCTCCGCCAGGCATTAAAGAGAAACAAAAACAAGTATAAAAAATAAACAGCAATATGAAAAAGAGAAATTTAATTATCGGGATTGTAGTTGTGGTCATCATTATCGCATGTATTCCTTTCTTTATGGGAGGCTCGGCCGCAAAGGGACTTAAACTGGAAACAGCTAATGCAGGGCGTACTACTATTTCAAATGTGGTAACGGCTACGGGTACGGTAGAGCCGGTGGTGAAGGTAGAAGTAGGTACTCAGGTATCCGGTATTATTGATCAAATCTTTGTTGATTTTAATAGTGAAGTTAAAAAAGGACAGGTTATCGCTTTGATGGATAAAGTTAATCTGGAAGCAGAGTCGCGGGCACAAAAAGCTCAATTGGCCAGCAGCAAAACAGAATTTGAATATCAGGAGAAAAATTATGCACGTAGCAAGTCGCTGTATGAAAAACAGCTAATCAGTGATACAGAATTCGAAACGGCTACTTATAACTATGAGAAAGCAAAGAACAGTTATGAGCAAGGTCAGTCAAATATGATTAGAGTTGATCGTAACCTGGCTTACGCTACAATTACCAGTCCGATCGATGGCGTTGTTGTTAACCGTGCCGTTGAAGAAGGACAAACCGTAGCTGCCGGTTTTAGTACACCAACGTTATTCACTATCGCAAATGACTTGACACAGATGCGTGTTATTGCCGATGTGGATGAAGCAGATATAGGTCAGGTTGAAGAAGGACAACGTGTTACTTTCCAGGTAGACGCTTATCCGGAAGATGTATTTGAAGGAGATGTAACACAGGTACGTTTGGAAGCAACAACAACATCCAATGTGGTAACTTATGAGGTGGTTATCAGTGCTTACAACCCTGATTTGAAACTGAAACCGGGTTTGACTGCAAATGTGACTATTTATACTATGGAGCGTCCCAATGTTCTTACTGTTCCAAGCAAGGCATTACGTTTCATTCCTAACGAAGAGGAGTTGGCTTCAATGAATTTGACAGTTACAGATCCTGCAATCAAAGCGCCAATGGGGAAACGTGTTATTTGGCAAAAAGAGGGACAAACAATAAAACCTAAGTTAATTACAATCGGTGCATCGACATTAAATATGGTTGAAGTAGTGGATGGTTTGACAGACGGAGAAGAAGTCGTAGTTGAAGTTTCCACACCAATTGTTGCCGCAGCGCCTCCAGCAGGTGGTCTTTTCGGCCCTCCGGGAGCAAACCGTAACAATGGCGAAGGCGAAGGCGGTAGTAACTAATTGTTAAAACAAGGTTTGTTATGAAAGAGATTATTCGATTAGAAAATATAAGCCGGGATTTCGTTATGGGAGAAGAGACGGTTCATGCATTACGCAATGTATCGTTTACCATCCATGAAGGAGAATTCGTAACCATAATGGGAACTTCAGGCTCAGGAAAAAGTACACTGCTGAACACTTTAGGGTGTTTGGATACTCCTACGGGAGGAGAGTACTATCTGGATGGCGTTTCGGTACGTACGATGGGGAAAAATGACAGGGCAACTCTTCGTAACCAGAAAATAGGGTTTGTGTTTCAGAGTTACAACCTGTTAGCGAAAACAACAGCGGTTGAAAACGTAGAATTACCCTTGATGTACAACTCGGCTTACAGCGCTTCGGCCAGAAAACAAAAAGCAACCAAGGCGTTGATTGAAGTCGGTTTAGGAGATCGTTTGAATCATAAAAGTAATCAGATGTCCGGTGGACAAATGCAACGCGTGGCAATTGCGAGAGCTTTGGTAAACGACCCGGCAATGATACTTGCCGATGAGGCAACAGGAAACCTGGATACACGAACCAGTTATGAGATATTGGTTCTTTTCCAACGCCTGCACGCTGAAGGACGTACCATTATCTTTGTGACCCACAATCCGGAGATTGCCAACTATTGCAGCCGGAATATCCTGTTAAGAGATGGGCGCGTAGTTAGTGACACCATGAATAATAATATTAAATCGGCAGCCGAAGTATTAGCAGCGTTGCCTAAGAATGACGATTAAAAACAATAGATCATGAATTTAACAAACTTAATAAGAATAGCCTTAAAGGCACTTTCCAACAATAAGATGCGAGGATTCCTGACTATGCTTGGAATCATCATTGGAGTTGCATCGGTAATTACTATGTTGGCCATCGGTGAAGGCTCAAAAGGAAGCATTCAAAGTTCAATATCCGAAATGGGTTCAAACCTGATCATGATCCAGCCGGGTGGCGACGATGAAAGACGTGGGCCGGGTGGTGTGAGCCGTAGTGCTGCATCCATGGAAACATTAAAAATGGCCGATTATGAAAGCCTTTTGAATGAATCGAAATACCTGGCGGCAGTTACGCCTTCGGTGAATAGTTCCGGACAGCTTATTTACGGCGCCAACAATACCTCTTCAACAGTCTATGGCGTGAGCCCGGATTATCTGACAATTAACAGTCGCGCAGTTGATGATGGTATGATGTTTTCTGAACAGGAGATTTCCTCTGCAGCAAAAGTATGCATCATCGGTACTACTGTTGCCGAAAAACTCTTCACCAATGGCGAAGATCCTGTTGGGAAAGTGGTTCGTTTCAACAAAATCCCTTTCCAGATTATCGGTGTACTGAAAAGCAAAGGGTATAATAGTATGGGAATGGACCAGGACGACCTTGTCTTAGCTCCTTTCACCACCATTCAGAAACGTGTTCTTGCCATAACGCATTTGCAGGGAATGAATGCTTCAGCTATTGATGAGTCTTATACCCAACAGGCTATTGCAGAAATCACAGAAATTCTTCGCCGTAATCATAAATTGAAAGCATCAGACAGTGATGACTTCGAGATTATGTCAATGGATGAGATTCTCAGCACGATGGACTCAGTGATGAGTATGCTGACGCTGCTGCTGGGATCGGTTGCCGGGATATCGTTGATTGTTGGTGGTATCGGTATTATGAACATTATGTATGTATCCGTTACGGAACGTACAAAAGAGATAGGTCTCCGTATGAGTATCGGTGCCAAAGGGCGGGATATTCTGGCACAGTTCCTGATTGAAGCAATTATGATCAGTATCACCGGAGGTATTATAGGCGTTATCATAGGGGCCATTCTGGCCTATCTGGCGGGAATGCTGGTAGGCTTCTCGGCGACTATTCAACCATGGACAGTGGGTTTGGCTTTCTCTGTCTGTACATTCACCGGAGTTTTCTTCGGATGGTATCCAGCCAAGAAAGCAGCCCAATTAGATCCGATCGAAGCAATACGATATGAGTAAAATAACTTTTGATGTGTGATGATGAACAGACCCGGATAGAAACTTTAGATTCTATCCGGGATCTTCCGTTATTCGGCTTTGCAGGTATGAACTAAACAGTAATTATAATTGAATTTAACATAGAATTAAAATATCTTTGCATTATGGCTACACAAGAAACCAATATCATCAATCTAGGCGCATCAAAACGTTATAGTTGGCTGTTTCATATCATCCCATGGTTTCTGATCATGCTCATTCCTATTCTATTCCAGATAGGGGTTGGATCAGTTTTATGGTCGTGGGGAGCTTATTTCAATTTTGCCGCAACATTAGTCTCTTTTATGTTGGTATTCTATATCAACTATTATTACCTGATAAACAAATACCTTTTCACTAAACGAACAGGACGGTATCTGCTCATGAACTTAATTATGATCCTTTTGCTTATTGTAGGAGATCATATATTTGACCATATAATTGATTTCGAAGGTGGCGGTGGTCCACCATTCGGTGATGATGACTTTAGGGGGGATGGTCGTAATCCTGGAGAGCAAGTTCAAGAAATTTTTGGATTAAACATTAATATTAATATTCTGTTTTATCTTGTAGGTGGTTTAGTACTTACAATGTTTTACGCCATGATCGCGGCTGTAAGTGTAGCTTTCAAGATGACTACTACATGGTATCAAACCGAATCGGCTCGTAAAGAATTAGAGAAAAGCCGCAGTGAAGCCGAATTGCAAAACCTGAAAAGCCAGCTGAATCCACATTTTCTATTTAATACACTGAATAATATTTATAGCCTGATTGCTTTAAGTCCGGAAAGAGCACAAGAGGCCGTGCATGATCTGAGTCGTTTGCTGCGCTATGTGATGTATGAAAGTAGTCAGCCTTATGTAACGCTTGAGAAAGATCTGGATTTTGTCCGGAATTACGTGGAACTGATGCGTATCCGTCTGCCGGAGCATGCAGAACTGAAAACCAATATATCTTCCGTTGTGCCCGGAACGCTGATCGCTCCATTATTATTTATCTCCTTGATTGAGAATGCTTTTAAGCATGGGATAAGCAATAATAAACCATCGTTTATTCATATTGATATTATGCAGGAAGGTAATCAGGTTATATGTTCGATTGTGAACAGCGATTTCCAT
>JAJDIA010000027.1 GCA_030266465.1 Parabacteroides sp. OttesenSCG-928-G21
AACCGGCATAATACTGGAATCATTAAAAGCGCAAGGTGGATTTATTGCCGTTCATGATAAAAGCGATCCCGATTTGATCTACTCACTTTTCCGTTGCAGTAAAAAAGCCTTTAAACAAGCTATCGGTGCCTTATACAAACAAAAACTTATTACCATAGAAGAAGAGGGAATCCGGCTTAACTAAAACTGTATCCCATTGCCGTCACACTGTGAAACAGTATGATATGACACTTATTGTTGATATAATCAGCACAACGATTGCTGACAGGATGTCAATCCATTTTCTTTCCTGTTTATACGAACACCACAACAAGGATATAAAGATCAGGACATAAAGGATGGCTTCCGGATACCCCAGTAATTGATTAATTGCAGGAATAATGGTATAGATATATCCTTCAAAAGATCCGGGCGTGGGACCGATGGTGGAAAAAAGTGACAATCCCAATATCAGTACTCCTAGCTTCGCAAATCCATACTTTTCTTCCACTACAACTTTTTGTATGGGAAGTAGAAAAATGGCTAATATCATACCACGAAACAGTTGCAGAAATGGTCCTAAAGTAACAATGGGATCACTTACCGGACGCATCAACAATGACATTTCTTTCGTTGCAAACAGTTCTTTATAATCCATCACAAACAAGGCAAAAATCCCTGCAATAAAGTAAGCTATAACATGTGAATAGGTTATCCTCCCTATATATTTAACTATCTTGTTTGTTTCCATACTAATCTATTTCTCTGTAAACCTATCTCATACTTTTAGAAACTTGTCGCTTATACATCATATAGACTGCAAGCTAGTATGACTATTTTCGAATATAATCCTGTAATGCTTTTACATACTCCTCAAAAGCATCAATACCCGTTGGCGTAATCTTCAGTACGGTTCGCGGGCGTTTGCCGTCGATAAACTTACGAACCTCTATGTAACCGGCTTCATTGAGTTTCTCTATATGTGTACTTAGATTACCGGCTGTTGCTCCTGTTTTCTCCTTGATATAGACAAAATCCGCCTCTTCGGCCGATAACAGTAGAGAAACTATCGCCAAACGTTGTTGTGAGTGTAATATCGGATCTAAATCTTTAAACATAGCATTAAACTTTACGATTTAGTATGTGGCCGGGAACAATGAACCCTCCAATTACAGAGAGAGCAAAGATAATATACTGACCTGAAGGTTCCCTCATAAAGTAAAAATAAACCACACAAAGGATAGAGCCCAACCAAAATATCAAAGCCCCTCTCACAAACGGTTTGAATTTATAGGCAATCCCTACAACGTATTGGGCAAAACCTACCAGGAGAAGTATCATCGGGGTAATCATCATTTCTATGCCACTGTTCCCCAGCGCAATTGCAAAGCCTATCACAAGAAGAAACAATAATATCATCGACCATACAAAACATTTCCATACCTTCGTTGCAATCGTGTCGATATGTGTCCTTATCAACGCTTTCTTATCTAGCTTGCCCGAACACCAAAATACAAGAAACGTAACCGGAAACATCAAAAACCATACCCAAGAGGCCATATACGGAGAGGCTAATAGATGCAATAACACTGCATTCAGTAATGATATCACAACCAAAGAGTATCCTACAAAAAGTAAAATCTTACCGTCACCCTTACTTACATTATTTCGCGCTTCAGCAATCATACTGTTGATTAGCTGCAAACTTTCTTTTTCATTTAATTCTTTTTCCATATCGATTTTTTTTGATGAGTAATATTTGTATCACACTGCAAATATAATTTAGTTTGCATTACAAACCAAATTGTTATACAAATATATTTGCTTAGATCGACATTTTAACACAAACAAAACCATAACACAATGGAAATAAGCAATATAGAAAATCATATATTTTTCAAAAATCTGTTAAGGGTTATCATGATTACGCTAAAAAAATGAAAATACAATACGATCTTATCTCGAATTCATGCTTATTTCTCTACTTTTGCATCGTAATCTTATTTACTTTTGACTCCTGTCGAAAAGGTTTTTGACTCTTGTATTAAAGCTTTTTGACTGCAGTGAAAAAGATTTTTCACTCTTATCAAAAGCAAATAAGATTACGTAGAAAAAAGATTTTAACTATGAATTTATTTAATCAAATTAACTATGTCAGTAAAGTATGATTTATTTGAAAGTCCCACTCCAAAGGGCGAAGTAGAGAAACGTGCACTTCACGCGCGTATTGTTTCAGGGAGAACTATCCGTATGGATAGAATTTGTACGGAGATATCCGCCTTTACATCTTTCAGTTCAGCAGATATAAAAGGTTTGTTACAAGCTTTTTCTGATCAGATTGTATCCCATTTAAAATATGGGGATGAGATCGAATTGGAAGGGTTAGGGCATTTTAGTGCGACACTCTATTGTCCAAAAACAACTTCAGAGGCAGCTATTCAGGCGAACGATATTCACTTTAAAACTGTTAAGTTCCGTTGTTCAAAAAAGATAAAAAAGGCGCTGCGACCTATGAAATTTGAACGATTGCCAAAAGAGGATCGGATGTTATCGCTCCCTGACAAACAAAGAAAAGAGAATATATTACACTTTTTAAAAACTCAGCCTGTTATTACCTCTTCTTATTGTATGGCGATCAACCAATGTTCGCGCTATCTGGCCTTGAAAGACATTCAAGACTTGCTGAAAGAACAGAGATTGGAAAAATTAGGTTTTGGGAAAAACATCATGTACAGATTGGCATAATAATCGTCCATTTCTGCCATGCTGGCATAAATACATGACATACAAGAATTTAAAAAGCCTGAAACAGTAACGTTTCAGGCTTTTTATATAGGCAATAAAATCGTTTAATCCAGTTTTAAAACTGCCAGGAATGCTTTTTGAGGAACTTCAACCGTACCGATTTGTTTCATACGTTTTTTCCCTTCTTTCTGCTTTTCCAATAGTTTACGTTTACGTGAAATATCACCACCATAACACTTCGCCGTAACATCTTTGCGGACAGCTTTCACAGTTTCACGAGCGATAATCTTAGAGCCGATAGCCGCTTGGATGGCAATATCAAACTGCTGTCGTGGGATCAGTTCTTTCAATTTTTCACACATTCTACGACCAAAAGGCACGCTATTATCCACGTGTGTCAAAGTAGACAAGGCGTCAACCGGCTCCCCATTCAGCAGAATATCCAGTTTAACCAATTTACTCGGTCGGAAATCATGCAAATGATAATCGAATGAAGCATATCCTTTCGATACACTCTTCAGTTTATCATAGAAATCTATCACTATTTCACCAAGAGGCATATCATAATGTAATTCCATACGGTCACCGGAAATATATTCCTGTTTCAGGAGGATTCCCCGTTTCCCCAGACACAATGTCATTATCTGTCCGATATAATCGGTCTTTGTAATCACCGATGCCCGGATATAAGGCTCTTCAATATGATCAATCAGTACCGGATCAGGCAGTCCGCTTGGATTATGCACTTCTAAACATCCACCTTTCTTATCATATACTTTGTAGAATACGTTAGGAACAGTCGTGATCACATCCATATTAAACTCACGATCCAAGCGCTCCTGAATAATCTCCATGTGCAGCAATCCCAAGAATCCACAGCGAAAGCCAAACCCTAAAGCCGCGGAACTCTCCGGTTGAAAAGTAAGCGAAGCATCATTTAACTGAAGCTTTTCCAAAGAGGCACGAAGATTTTCAAAATCTTCACTATCTATCGGATAAACACCGGCAAAAACCATCGGTTTTACCTCTTCAAACCCGGCAATAGCTTCTGATGCCGAATTTTTTACATGTGTGATCGTATCTCCTACCCTAACCTCTTTCGATGTTTTAATTCCCGAAATAATATATCCTACATCACCTGTAGTAATTTCCGGACGCGGAGACATTCCCAGCTTCAGAATCCCTACTTCATCGGCGTCGTATTCTTTTTCCGTCGCGATAAACTTTACCCGGTCACCTTTGCGGATTACCCCGTTTACCACTTTAAAATAAGCAATAATCCCACGGAAAGAATTGAATACCGAATCAAAAATCAGGCATTGTAACGGAGCATCAGGATCACCTTTCGGGGCAGGCACTTTTTCGATGATAGCATCTAAAATATCATAAACTCCTTCGCCAGTCTTTCCACTCGAACGAAGGATGTCACCACGATCAACACCCAATAGCTCAACAATCTGATCTTCCACCTCATCCGGCATGGCACTGGGTAGATCGATTTTATTAATAACCGGGATGATTTCCAAGTCATTATCAATCGCCATATAGAGATTGGAAATAGTCTGCGCCTGTATACCCTGTGCGGCGTCTACAATCAGTAAAGCACCTTCACAAGCAGCAATGGAACGGGAAACTTCATACGAGAAATCCACGTGCCCCGGAGTATCGATAAGGTTTAAGGTATATTCTTCGTTTTTATACGTGTATTTCATCTGAATGGCATGACTTTTGATTGTGATACCTCGCTCACGCTCTAAGTCCATATCATCCAGCACTTGCGCCTGCATATCTTTTCCTTCGACAGTTTTGGTATACTCAAGCAAACGGTCGGCCAAGGTACTTTTCCCATGGTCAATATGGGCAATAATACAAAAATTGCGGATATTCTTCATCTGCTAACATTATTTAGGAGTGCAAAGATAAAGATTTTAGGCGGGAATAATATATTTTTGGCATACCATTTGTTATATATATAGTATGACTATACAAGAAATTAACAGAGCATATAACCGTATTGTCGGTTCATTGGACAACAAAGAGCTTAAAAATGCCTTTGTATTCCTGCATGGGATGATATCCGGATTACAAACCTATGATTTTCAGGCCAAGTTATCCGGCTTGCAAGACACGTACACTTATATGCTCCGGTATAAGCTTGAAGGGGCAAATGACCCGATGCAGGAGCAAATATACCATTCATTGTTGATTTCAACCTATGAATTGACTGATCAGGTAAATCATAAGGCATTAGAGGAAATATCCCCTTTGTTATTCTACAACAAACGTCGGTCACTTCAACTCATTCCGATGAAGAGTTACAGTGAAATTCATGCACAGCTACAAATCCCTATCCAAAATCAGGAAAACAAATTAGCATTTGAACATACTTTACATACACTTTTCGAACAGATTTGGATTTCAGATCCTCTTGCTTCTGATGATGTTATTGCTATTAAAGAAATTCTATATGATGAAACATTACCTTCCACGGTAGGATGTCAAATTATTTCAGCCTTATGGATGGGGCTTCAGACCTACTTTGATAAAGAAAAACTTTTCTTGTTGTTCGATGCGTTGTATCTGGAAGAGGAGGAGAAGCATGTCAGAGCGATCATCTCTATTATGCTGACCTTATATCTCTACCGGAAGAGAATGTTCCTCTATCCTCAGATGGTTGATCGTTTGGCAGCCTTTAGCGAAACCTATCCGGCATTGACTCGGGAAATCCGAACGATCATTCTACGGTTTATCCTATCGCGCGAAACAGAAAGAATTACGCGCAGACTCCATGAGGAGATCATTCCTGAAATGATAAAATTAAGCCCCAAATTGCATAAAAAAATAAATCCCAAGGATTTCATGACTGATAGCACCGGAGAAGAGATGAATCCGGAATGGGAAGAAATTATGTCGGAATCATCTTCATTGAATAAGAAAATGGAAGAATTCAGTGAGTTGCAGATGGAAGGAGCAGATGTTATGCATTCAACATTCATTCATCTGAAAAATTTCCCATTCTTCCGTGAAATAAGCAATTGGTTTTTACCATTTACTCCGGAACATTCTGCTTTTGATCGTTTTTTTCAGGAAGGAAATAAAGAAAATGAAGTATTAAAAACGCTCGCCTCCGCATCATTCATCTGTGATTCGGACAAATATTCTCTATGCTTTAGCATGCTGCAACTACCGGATCAACACAGAAATGCCTTGTTAAGCCAGTTTACCGGACAAGCCGCTGAAATGATCGAACAGCAAAAAGAAGAATTAATTACCAAACATATAAATATAGAAGCTCTGATTGGGCAATATGTTCAGAACCTATATCGGTTCTATAAACTATTCCCCGGGAAAAAAGACTTTGAAGATATATTTGCCTTACCATTAGACTTTCATAATTTAAAACCTCTCGAACCGTATATTTCAGATAAAGAAAGCCTAATGATCATTGCAGAGTATTATCTGCGTAAGAATTATATTACTGATGCCTTGCCTATATTTGAGCATTTGTCAAAAGAATATCCTGAAAACGATACGCTTTTCCAGAAAATCGGTTACTGCAAACAATTGGAGAATGACCTTCAGGGAGCACTGAAAGCCTATAAATATGCAGATCTTCTTAATTCAGAAAGCAAATGGTTACTTAAACGGATTGCCAGTTGTTACCGCACGCTAAAACAGCCGGAAGAGGCGTTGAAATATTATCACCGCTATGAAGTTCTTGATCCGGATGATCTTTCTGTGCAATTGAATATCGGACATTGTTTTTTGGAGTTAAAAGAATATGATAAAGCCTTAAAATATTACTTTAAAGTTGATTATCTGGACACCAAAAAACATAGAGCATGGCGTCCGATTGCCTGGATATCTTTCCTGACCGGAAAATATGATCAGGCATGTAATTATTACGGAAAAATTCTTGAGAACCAGCCAGGTATGCAAGACTATCTGAATGCAGGTCATACCGAATGGGCTTTAAACAATATCAAAGGAGCGCTTAAGTTTTATACACAATCGGTAAAGGCTGAATCCAGTGATCTCCACAAATTTATCGAACAATTCAATCAGGATATTCCCGATTTGCTCGGAGCGGGTATAGAAGAAAACGAAATTCCATTGGTTTTGGATCAGTTGCGCTATCTGTTGGATGGAGAATTATAAAAGGAACAAAGGAGAAAGAAAATAGCAACATGAATAGAATCTTTTCTCCTTTGTTCCCTTGTTCCTTTGCTCCTCCCTAAACGCTGGCGTAGATCCGTTCAATAATATCTACGACCATCATTCCTTCTAAAGCGTTTGTTGTGATAGTTTCCGAAGGGTTGGTTAATACATTGATGACATTTTGGATAACGTAATGATGATTTTGTGCTGAACCTTTGTAGGCACCATAATCATTGCCCGGATTAGTAGGTGCTAACTCCGGCATTTGATAATCTTTGATATGGCAATAAACCACTTCATTCATATATTGCCCGCCTATTTTAATGCTTCCGTGCTGTCCAACAATTAGCATACTGCTTTCCATATTTTTATCCCATACGGAAGTAGAGAAGCCAAGCATACCCATTCCTCCCTTTACAAAATCAAATGTAACAAATCCGGAATCCTCAAAATCAGTCAAATTCTTATGATTAAAATCCGACAATCTTGCCCGAATATTTGTGATATCTCCAAACAACCAATACATGATATCTACAAAATGGGAGAACTGAGTAAATAAAGTACCCCCATCCAATTGAGCGTCACCATGCCAACTCTCCGGTTTATAATAACGCTCATCCCGATTCCAATAACAATTGAGCTGTACCATATAAATCTCTCCCAACTGCCTGGAGTCAATCATTTCTTTCAACCATACAGAAGGAGGGGAATAACGATTTTGCATCACACAAAAAGCTCGCTTATGGTATTTCAAAGAGGCAAATACTATTTGTTCCGCATCATTACGGGTAAGCGCCATGGGTTTCTCTATTACGACATCACATCCGTTTTCAATTGCTCGAATAGCCATTTCTGCATGCAGGCCATTAGGGGTACAGATATTCATTACATCTATATCCAAAGAAGCTGATAACAATTCATCGAAAGAAGCAAAGAAAGGCACGTCATACATTTCTATTCCCAATTTTTCAATCGGACGGATATCACAAAGAGCTACCAGTTCAGCTCCCTCTTCCCGTATAATCATTTCCGCATGGCGTTTGCCAATATGCCCACAGCCAACTACAGCAAAATGTATTTTATTATTTTTCATACTCTTTAATGCTCTGTATAATATATTCTTGTTCTGATTGTGTCAGTTCTGTGTGTATAGGTAAAGAAAGAACGGAATTACACAATTCAGGTGCTACTGTAAGCGGCTCAGGAATACGAACTAACTGCCTGAAAGCTTCTTGCTGATGAACAGGAAGCGGATAATAGATCATTGAAGGGATTCCCTTAGAAGAAAGATATGATTTTAGACCGTCCCTTTTTCCATTCATTATTTTTATTGTATATTGATGATATACATGTGTTGAGAAAGAAGATTTCATGGGAAGATCAATCCCTGCTACCCCAAACAGCCCTTTATCATAGCGTTCAGCAATCGTTTGAACAGACTCACGAAAACCATCCAAATAGTTCAATTTTACGCGTAGTACTGCGGCCTGAAGCGTATCCAAACGAGAATTACATCCAATAATTTTATGATAATATTTTTGTTGTTGTCCATGCTGGGAAATCATTCGTGCCTGTTCAGCCAAGAAAGCATCTGAAGTAAGTAAAGCACCACCATCACCATAACAAGCCAAAGGTTTGGTCGGGAAGAAAGAGGTAGTTCCGATATGTCCCATCGTTCCTGCCTGTTTCACTGTACCATCAGAAAAAACATAGGTTGCCCCCGTTGATTGAGCATTATCCTCAATAACAAACAAATTATGTCCTGTGGCTATCTCAAGTAATGGCTCCATATCACAGCATTGCCCAAATAGATGAACAGCTATAATTGCCTTCGTTTTCGGAGATATTGCCTGCTCTATTTTCCGGACATCTATATTAAAAGTGTCCGGATCCACATCCACAACGACAGGAGTCATACCTAATAAAGCTACTACCTCTACTGCTGCTGCATAAGTAAAAGCCGGAACTATGACCTCATCTCCGACGTTCAATCCGAGAGCCATCAAAGAGATCTGCAAAGCATCTGTACCATTACCACAAGGGACAACATAAGAAATATCAAGATATGACGCAAACTCATCGGCAAAGGCTTTTACCTCAGGTCCATTAATAAAGGTCCCATTTGCCAGAACTTGCTGTATCGCGACAGTCAGTTCCTCCTGCATACGATGGTATTGCCCCACCAAATCAACCATTTGTATTTTCATCTCTATTTTATGTTATACTTTCGTTTTTAACGAAACAGATGGCACTATTATTATAAATTGATGTATCAAAACAAACTCTGCACTTTAAACACAAACTCCATCCACACCCAATAGCGAATTGCTTTTCCTGCAAACATAGAAATAGCAACAATCCAAACGTTCGCACGAAGGAAGCCGAGAGCTACTGCAATAAAGTCTCCTATCCCGGGAAGAAAAACAAAAAAAGCCGTCCAGGAACCTTTATCGTACACCCAATCCTGTACACGCTGAATCTTGCCTTTATCCATTTTCAGGTATTTTTCTATCCACTCCACTTTGCCCAACATACCAAGCCAATAACAGGTCATTCCGCCCAGGAAATTACCAAGTGTTGCAGCTATCATACAAGGCCAGTAACTGGCTCCGGCCAGCATAACACCCGTTAACACCACTTCACTGCTAAACGGCAAAATAGTTGCCGCCAGAAAAGCAGCAATAAAAACACCTATATACCCGTATTCTATCAGAAATTCCATAATCTGGCAAAGAGGTATGCTGTTAATACTAACAAGGCAAAAAAGAATATTCCATAAGTAAGCCGGGAGCGTTTAACTAAGAAAAAGCGAATAGTTAAAATAGAAACCGGAATACATGAAATCTGAAGAAATTCTTCTGCAAAATTATTATAAATCAACATAAAGACAACCGTTACAGCCGCAAGCCAGACAAGAAATATAAGAGATTGGCGTGAACGGATACTATCTGTATAATTGTAAAACAACACATTCAAAGATGCGATAATCGTTATAATTGCCACTAAAAAGACAGGAACCAAGTCTATCCAACCATAATCACTGAGTGCTAAAAATTCAAAATGGGTAATTGTTGAAAACAGCTGTGTAAACAGACCAAAATCATTTTTCCATACACACCAACCTAAAACAAACCAATAGACAGTTACCAATCCCAGTAAAGATGCGACAAAAGTTCTTGGTTTGAACGCCCGGAAATTATACATCCCTATCCAAAATACAGGTATAAACCAAAGAATATGGCTCCAAAACAAACTACCTAAAGCAAGAACAAGTGCCGTATTATAGGCTTTCTTTTCCGACCGTTCAATGTGATAAGAAGTAAACAATAAATAGATAGAGATAATCAGACAAAATACACCAATAGAAGAGGCTCTAAATGGCATAAAAACGAGATTCGTGCTGATCAAAAATATATATATCAAAAAAGGGAGCCAGGTTTTTTCACGAATTAAGGCCAGGATATAATTCATCCGGTGTAACAAAAACGCACCACTCATCATCAGAACAAAGCCAATTCCGAAAGCAATTCTTTTATCGATTATATTTTTACAAATTATATTCCATAATATTGTTGCTGTCGGTTCTTCTGCCATCGGGAAGCCAATAGAAAGAATAAAACCCGCTATCCAGGCTGAAAGAGATATCAGAGCGATAAGAACCATTATAACCGGTCTGTCCGGATTATACGGTCTGTTTTGTCTGATATATGTTCCTCCCATTTAATTTTATCGTATTAAAAATCTATTTTAAAGGTCAAATCCGATATCGCTTCTAAAATATTTTTTCTCAAATTCGATTTGTTTTGCCACTTTAAAAGATTCTTTAAGCGCCTCTTCTTTTGTGGTTCCATACGAGCTAACAGCAATCACACGTCCGCCATTTGTCAGAATCTTGCCTTCCACGGATTTTGTTCCTGCATGGAATATGATACTTTCACCGTTTACGGCCGGTAGTCCTGTAATCACTTTATCTTTTTCATACGCTTCCGGATAACCGCCACTGACAAGCATTACGGTCACCGCTGCACGAGAATCTATTACTAATTCGCGTTTATGTAAATCTCCATCCGCAACACCTTGCAGCAGATCAACAAAATCACTTTTAATACGCAACATCACCACTTCCGTTTCCGGATCACCCATCCGGCAATTATATTCAATCACCATTGGTTCACCTTTTACCCTTATCAAGCCAAGAAAAATAAAGCCTTTATAATCTATCTTTTCCGCTTTCAACCCATCAACCGTCGGACGTATAATACGATCTTCCACTTTTGCCATAAATTCAGCATCAACAAAAGGAACAGGAGAAATAGCCCCCATACCACCGGTATTCAATCCGGTATTTCCTTCCCCGATACGTTTATAGTCCTTTGCTTCAGGAAGGATTTTATAATGTTCCCCATCTGTCATTACAAAAACTGAACATTCTATTCCATCTAAATATTCCTCGATTACAACCTGTTGGCTGGCTGTTCCAAACATTCCTGCCAGCATACTTTTCAATTCCGCTTTCGCAGTATCAAGATCATCCAAAATTAGTACACCCTTTCCGGCGGCTAATCCATCGGCTTTCAAGACATAAGGCGCATTTAAAGACTCCAAGAAAGCATATCCCTCTTCCAGACTTTCTGTCGTAAAGGTCTTATATCGTGCCGTAGGTATTCCATGCCGTACCATAAAAGCTTTGGCAAAGTCCTTACTCCCTTCCAGTTGAGCGCCTTCTTTACTCGGCCCTATAACAGGAACAGAGGCCAAATCCGGATCCTCTTTAAAAAAATCATAAATCCCTTTTACCAGCGGATCCTCCGGACCCACTACCACCATATTAATGTCATTTTCAAAAACAAACATACGGATGGCTTGAAAATCATCTGCTTTTATATCCACATTGGTGCCAACAGACGCTGTACCCGCATTGCCCGGTGCTATAAATAAACGAGAAGCTTTCGAACTCTGTGCTATTTTCCAAGCTAATGCATGCTCACGTCCGCCGGAGCCTAATAAAAGAATATTCATTTTATGTTATATTATAAATTATCGTCAAAATAACGGGTTATCTTTTCGTGCAAGTGTATACGATCCCTCCCCATAACATTATGTGGATGTCCGGGATACGCGAAGAAATCAGGATAAGTACGTGCATCAATACAAGCCTTCAGAAAGCTCATGCTATGTTGCATTACAACAACCGGGTCCATCGTTCCATGAATAATCAACAACTTTCCTTTCAGATTACTCGCTTTCAAATTTACATTTGAAGCATTGTAGCCTTCGGGATTGTCATCCGGATGATCCATATATCGTTCACCATACATAATTTCATAGAATTTCCAGTCGATAACCGGCCCTCCGGCAACACCCACTTTAAACACATCCGGATGGGTAAGCATCATTGTTGTGGTCATAAAACCACCATAACTCCAACCATGTACTCCGATCCGGTTGGCATCTACATAAGGAAGTGATTTCAGGAATTTCACCCCTTCCATCTGGTCAGCCGTTTCATTCTTACCCAAATTACGGTGTATCACTTGTTCAAAATCACGCCCCCGATTACTCGTTCCCCGGTTATCCAATACATAAACTACATAACCTTTCTGTGCCATATAGATTTCCCATCCCCGGGTACCATATTGCCAACCTCCGGTAACCTGCTGGCTATGCGGTCCTCCGTAAACGTAAATAACCGTAGGGTATTTCTTGGTTTCATCCAATCCTACCGGTTTCAACAAACGGTAATGAATATCGGTAGTACCATCCGAAGCCTTAATCGTTCCCTGTACAATCTCCGGCATAGCGTAATCTGCATAAGGATTTTTGGCTGTTAAAAGATGCGCCTGCTCTTTTCCGTCTTTGGTCCGCACAATGGAAATTTCACGTACTACATCGGGAGCGGTATACTGATCAATAGCATATTGTCCGTCCGGACTAACAACTACTGAATGCACCCCTTTTTTAGACGTAAAACAGGTACGGTTTCCATTCTTTACATTTACCTGCCAAGCATAGGTTTCTAAACTTGTTCCTTCCGCAACAGAACTGGCTGGATGTGGCGCTGTTCCTGTTATATATAGATTATTCCCTTTTGAATCAAAGCCCAACATACGTAAGACAACCCATTTCCCGGAAGTCAATTGCCTGATCAATTCTCCTGAAGTATTATACAGATAGAGGTGATTATATCCATCCCTGTCATTTTGCCAGATAAATTGATCCGGTTGATTCGGAACAAAAACAATCGGATTCTGGGGTTCTACGTATTTATCGCTTTTTTCCGTAAATAATAATGCCTCACGTTCTCCCGTCACCGCAGAATAACGCACCAGATTCATTTCATTCTGATCCCGATTGAGTTCGGCAATATAAATACTTTTGTCATCCGGACTCCAGGCTATATTGGTCAGGTATTTTTCTTTCGGTTCTCCGGTTTTTAACCATACAGTTTGTCCGGTTGTCAGATTATATACACCCACTGTCACTTCATGGCTTTTCATTCCTGCCATAGGATATTTATGTGGAGCCAATTCCGAAACGCGCTTATCAAAATCTACTAAAGGATATGTTGATACCATCGTCTCATCCATCCGGTAAAAAGCCAATAATGAACCGGAAGGTGACCAATAAGTTCCCTTATTTATGCCAAATTCATTTTGATGAACAGACTGCCCGCTGACAATTCCCTCATTCGTTTCCTGCGTAACGGCCGTTACCTTATTTTCCGGAGAAAGTATCTTCAGATTATTCCCTTCCGTAAAAGCCAGATATCCATTACCGGACGCATAATCATAATTTGCCCATTTAGTGGACAACGTATAATCTCCGACAACCTTATCTGCTTTGAAGTCATAGTGGATACGGTGTTGACGATTTGTGAAGACAATCACAGATTCCTTTGCCGATATCAATGAAAAAGAGGGAATTCTGTTTACCTCTTCTAAACCCGCTGCTTTGAGAGCGCTATTCAGTTTTTCAAGCGTAAACGCGATCTGCTCTTTTTTTCCGGGAACAACACTCACGACTGTTTCTCCATCAACATAAATATAGCTATCTCCACACCACTGTAATTGGCGCAAAGATTCAACGGCAAACCGTGCCGTATTTTCCCCTCCCGGTATAAGGTCTTCTAATGTAAATTGTTTTTGTTGTGCCATAAACGTTGTCGGTAGTAACAGCGTGCATAACCCCGCCACCAGTAAGCGTTTAATAATATTCCCCATCTCGTCCTTTGTTTTTAGAAGATTTTTTAATTAATTTTTTATTCCACCGCCCATTATCCTCTCTATTCGGTTTTTTGCCGGCATGTCCTCCTGAAAAAGACTTTTTTGCTTTATGCGACGACAAACCATCGTCATCGTAAAAACGTTTTGGTTGTTTATAAGTTTCTATATCATCTTCATCCTCGCGGGCCCGTGCAGCTGCAAAACGACGTTCAGGTCGGTCCATCTTGCCCTTTTTGAAATCAACCTCTCTTTTACCAGCACCGGGATCGTTTCGTTTGATAACCTTTTTCTCTCCTGAAGGAGAAGCGACGTTTCCTTCATTCAGACTCTTCTTATATTCTTTATTCTTCCCTTCGAACATCTCATAACAACGGTATTCACATTCTAATGAACCATTCATCAGTTTGATTCGCTCACTCGGACGTAAACCTATCTTTTCGAAACATTCCTCCTTGTAACTTAGAATCCATGCTTTATAGCCGGTAAACACATGCTTCAACCGTTCTCCGATCATGCCATATAATCCCAGCAAATCACGGGAAGATATTCGCTCCCCGTAAGGTGGATTGGTGATCAATATTCCCGGCAGTGGAGCCTCCTGGAACTGTTGGAACGGCAGCACCTTCAGTTCGATATACTTCATCAAACCGGCACTTCGCACATTTTCCGTAGCCATTTCAATGGCTGTTGGAGAAATGTCATAGCCATAGCATTTATAATTAAACTCCCGTTCCTGGCTTTCATCGTTATAGATCCGGTCAAACAATTCCTGATCAAAATCAACCCATTTCTCAAAAGCAAACTCTTTTCGATGTACACCCGGTGCGATATTGAGTGCGATCATGGCCGCTTCTATCAATAATGTTCCGGAGCCACACATTGGGTCTACAAAGTTAGTCTCTCCCTTCCAGCCTGTTTTCAGGATCATCCCTGCCGCCAGCACTTCATTCAGGGGAGCATCTGTCTGTTGTATCCGATATCCCCGTTTGTGCAGGCTTTCGCCGGAACTATCTATCGACACCGTACAATCATTATGGGAAATATGAATATTTATATATAGATCCGGATTATTTACCCGCACTGACGGACGTTTTTGGAACTTTTCCATAAAATAATCGACAATCGCATCTTTGGTACGATAAGCGACAAATTTGGAATGCGTGAAATCTTCCGAAAAGATAACAGAATCAATGGCAAAGGTTTTATCCAATGTCAAGAACTCTTCCCAAGCTATTTTTTTCACCTCCGCATAAACGGTATCCGCATCTTTAGCTTTAAAATGATAAACAGGTTTTAAAATACGAAGTGCTGTACGGCAACAGAAATTTGCACGGTAAAGTAACTCTTTATTACCCGTGAAGGAGACCATACGCCGTCCTACTTGTAAGTCATTCGCTCCTAAGGTTAATAACTCGCTGGCCAGAACATCTTCTAACCCATACAGGGTTTTGGCCACCATTTCAAAGGTTTCGTTGTTCATTTGAGAAATTGTAACTAACTAAATTATTATTGTTTCGCTTTGTTTTGTCTTACGATCGCACGTTCACACACATCTTCTGTCAGCCACACATTCCCATAGATAGTAGCCCCTCGTCCAATAGTGATACGTCCAAGAATCGTCGTATTTGAATAAACAGTAACATAATCCTCCAATATCGGATGGCGCCCTTTCCCGCATACGGCATCCCGTTCGTCGCCAGGCATCAATTGCTCACCGGCCAAACTAACACCCTGGAAAATACGCACATGATTCCCTATAATACTTGTTTCACCAATCACAGTTCCTGTACCATGGTCTATACAAAAATGATGACCAATCGTTGCGCCGGGATGAATATCAATTCCTGTTTCCGAATGAGCCATCTCTGTAATCATCCGGGGAATAAAGGGAACATTCAACCGATACAGTTCATGCGCTATCCGGTAATTCACGATAGCCCGAAAGCCCGGATAACAAAAAATTATTTCACTGGGATCCGTCGCGGCAGGGTCATTATCAAAAGCGGCTGCCACATCTGTAGACAAGATTTCACGCAGGGCAGGCAAAGCGGTAATAAAGGCTTCTGCCAGTTTTTCTGCCTCAGCAGAAATTTCCTCCTCAGGACATGACGTACAAACCTTATCAGCAAAACAAAGACCGGCATAAATCTGTCGGCATAAGAGCGCATATAATGTTTCAACATTTACCCCGGTATGAAAACGTATCGTTTGTTGACTGATACGCGCATTCCCAAAATAGCCCGGAAAAAGAATGGCCCGGCAAAGGTCAACAATCTCTTTCAAAACCTCTCCGGAAGGCAATGCCTCTTCATCACGATAGGCATGAAATAGTTTCCGGTATGATTTCTCATCCGAAAGCGCTTCTATCGTATTAGCCAATGCACGCGTCTGCTTGGAATTGTCCATAAACCTATTGAACGGTCAGTTTCTTTGACAAAAGTATACTCATTTTATTTACCAGGTTATGACTACCCTGAATTGCATACGTCCGGGCGGAACATTGATCGCAAAATCATCATATTGCACATAAAAAGCGATAGAGCCGTCGGCCGTTGAAGTGTTCGGCATAAAATCATACTCTATCGTTTCTGTCCATCTATAATCGCTGCCGTCTATAAAATGCAAAACATATGGCAATGGAGTCTGTGCCTCATTCGACTGTCCCGGACGAATAATATAATAACATTTGATCTCTCCTTTTAAATAGATATCTCCGGAAATCTCCGGAAATCTTTTTTCACAGATATAATATCCACCTTCCGGATCATCTACATATTCCCATTGATGAGCTTCTACCGTAACCACTTCCACAAATTTATTCACGCCTATTCCGTCTCTTCCCGGAGGGCCCTCCGGACCTTCACATGAAACAAAGGCAATCGCCATTGTCAACAGCATGATCAATTTTTTCTTCATATTTTTCTGTCTATATATTAATTGAATAGCAAATATAAGTAAGAATCTGCACTTGTGCGCTTTTCAAACAAAAAAATCCACATTAATCCGCTAATCGCGCCTTATTCCCACTTCATCCACGTAAAACCCGCCAAGGTTGGAATCAATCCGCACAACATGTTGAATAAAAAGCAATTTGTCCGCTTCCGAATGATTCGTGATACTCGCCCGGCTAAAAGGCATTTTCTTGGTTAAAATATCCGTATAAAACACTTTATCTTCCTGTTGCAAACGAAGAATATCTTCCGTCCTGTATTCATGGATCAATCTATCATCTTCATAACTTCCTGTTGCATAGTAATATTTTTCCACAATCACATTTCGCTGGGACAATATAAACGCCTTATCCGGATTGTCTTTTATAATCTCAATTAGCCGTTCATCATTGCAGTAATCCAAGTAATGATTGGGAAACACTGAAAAACAGCCATTCCAAACCAGCATGGCGATCGAAAAATAATTCACCGCACGTAAGTTATACGTCATCAAAACAGGGATAAATAACGGCATCAGAAAGGGAAGCATCACCATAAATTCAGCATTCCCGTGCGAAAAGAAAGCAAAACCGAATTGTAAAACAAAAATAATCAGATGGGTATATTCAAAATCAGCGGATCTGAATCCGGATCGTTTAAACCGAAGATTTTTTAAGCGAAAAACACCCATGCCTAACAAAAGAATGACAACCGGTATCACTGCCCAAAAGAGAGGTATCAACTGCAAAATATCAACAATAATGCCATGCATCTGAAAAAATGTTCTGAAAAAACTGATCGGAGTCAGCACAAAATTGGATGCCCCTATCACTATGTTTGCATCGGCCGAATAATAATAGTCGAACAGATAGGCGCAAAGATGTTGAAAAGAGAAGTCAATACCTGCATAAAAAACCATCACACACGAATAAACAACCAAGACACCCAGCGTAGGAAGGGTATACAACAATATATTCTTGATCTCTTTGGTCCGCAGAAAACCGATAAACAATCCGATCCCCCAAAACAAATGAATCTGGTGAAACAGGCAGGCAACAGAAGCAAACAGACTGAATAATAACACATTGCCGCTTTTCTTTGTCTGCAAATACCGCAAATAATAAAAGGATGAAAGCAAGGAAAAAAACACCGGAATAATATAGGTTTCCACCTCAACGGCAAACCGGATCACACCAAAACAACTTGCCACAAAAAATGTCCATACACGGGCCTGGTCAGCGTTGCCCGATTGCAACCTGATCGTTTTATGCAATATCAGCAAAGACAACAAAGCAAATACCCCATTCAGCAACTGCATAAACCGGTACGCATCTAATCCTGGTAAAACCTGTTTGAACAGAGTAAACAGCACATAATTAAACGCACTATATAAAAGATGATGAGGCCAAAACAGATCTTCCCCGTATTTCACATTATTGGCATACGCAAAAGAATCTTCAGAAAAGGAATTATTCCCCGGAAAAAGCAGATAAACAAGGACAACAATACCCATTGCGGTATAAAACAGGTATTGCGAAGAACGATAAGTTGTCTTTATATCCATGCCGAAAGAATGCTATCGGACAAAAATACGGTTTTCATAGTTACAAAACGTCAGAATCTTCCGGGAAATAGCATTTTGTCAAAATTAGCAATCTGTCAATTTCACCCCTCGTAGAATCGTTTATTCGACCCTATGTACGAATCTATCCAATTATAATCGCTAAAATGAGGTTCAAGGAAATTCAGTATGTCAGGCAAGAAACCAATTCGCTGACAAAATGAAAGCACAAACAAAAATCATTGCAATGATTTTGAAAAGGTGTCAAATATCCGGGGAATAG
>JAJDIA010000028.1 GCA_030266465.1 Parabacteroides sp. OttesenSCG-928-G21
GATGATTTCGGTAAAAAAAGCCGATTTTGCTATCTCGACATTACAAAAATGGCGATTTTTCATGTTTTCTGCCTGTTTCCCTCAAAAGTACGCGTTAGCTGAAAATGCGTTATTTTGAAAAAGTGTCAGTAAAACACTCTTTTCTCCGACAAAAAGAAAAAAACGAAACAGAAGAACAACTATCCCATATATTATTATATTTGCATTAACAACCACTTCACAAAACTTAAAAACAGACTATTATGAAAACTTCAGCATTAGCAGTTTCCATCATGGCAAGTTTAATCCTCTATGGATGCAGCTCCAGTCAACCTACGCAAGGTGATGTAATACAAATAGACGTTACGAAAAACTATCCCGAAAAGGAGATCAAATTAACAGATATCGCGGATGTTTCGTATGTCAGGTTTGATGCAGAACAGGATGAGTATTTGTTTCAGGGATATCCGGTTTCTATAACAGCTAACAACATAGTTATATTAGACTCAAGAATCGGTGATTTTTATTTTTTCACCAAAGAAGGTAAACCTAAATCTACCTTTAACCGAAGAGGGAATGGTCCCGAAGAATATGTGAATACGCGTAATGCGGTCTATGATGAAGAAAACGATGAATTGTTTGTCTGTGAAAACAATATTATAAAAGTATACTCTTCGGCAGGAGCGTATAAACGAACGCTTTCACTACCAAAGAAAGCTTGGATTCAGGAGATTATCATATATGATAATAATTCCCTTATTATATATGATGTAAGTGTACGGAATGATCATGCAGTCAAAAAATTAAATGAAATAACAGGTGAACAAGAAACAAAAGAGAATGCTCCCCCAGAGAATGAAGACAAGTATCTGTCTTCAATCATTCGTGTTTCTAAAACAGATGGAAGCTTAATTGAATATATAGATGTGCCGGAAAATTATGATATTGAGCTGACGGTTCCTTTTCAAAGGGCAGAATTCAGCGGTGTTAATTTTGGGCCTTCAAACCGAATGCTGAAACATAAAGACGGTTTAGTTTTGTGTAATCAGGAAACAGGGGTTGTTTTTCTATACGACAATAACCAATCACTAAACCCTGTGTTAGAACAAAAGCCACTCATTGAGACCATGAATCCTATCATATATATAAACAATTTTATCGAAACCAGGAACTATCAATTTATAGAAGTAATCACCTTAAAAGTTGATGATTCAATCCGTTTCCCCTCTACACATCTGATGCGGGATAAACAAGACGGTTCCTTATACCGACAAAAAACAGTCTTAGATGAGTTCAAAGGAAAAGAGATTTTCATTTCTCCTACCAGAATCACAAGTACACGCAATGCGCAAATCGGATTAATTCAATTTACGCTGGATGAACTGAAAGAGGCTTATGATAGCAACAAACTCAGCGGCGAGTTGAAGGACTTAGTAGCTGACATGGATGAAGAAGAAAACGATATTTATGTATTACTTGATTTTAAATAAGATATGAAAAGTATAAATTCAATCCTCTGCATATTAGCAATCTACCTGATTGTCAATGGATGCAACTCCAGTCAGCCTACACAAGGTGATATAATACAAATAGACGTTACGAAAAACTATCCCGAAAAGGAGATCAAATTAACGGATATAGCGGATATCAGTTACATACAACTTAGCGAAGAAGATGAGGATTATTTATTTGAAGGATTCATTGCTACAATTACACAAAATACGATTGTCGTTTTCAGTAACAGGACCGGCGATTTTTTCTTTTTTGGAAAAGATGGGAAACCTAAATCCAGATTCAACCGTAAAGGGAATGGACCGGAAGAATACGTCAGCCTTCTATCTGCCGTATATGATGAGCAAACTGATGAATTATTTGTTTACGACATGAAGATGATTCGAGTATATTCTTCTGCAGGGGAATATAAGCGTTCTTTATTCATTCCAAAAGAAACATGGATTGGCGAATTAAGATTATTTGACGACACATCACTATTGCTTTATGACAATTATGATTTAGTACGGTTCGCTGAGTCTTCTTCATTTGAAGGGACAGAAGACGAGCCTAGAGATAATAAAAATGCTTACGTATCTCCTTTCGTTCGTATTTCAAGAGTAGACGGGAGCGTTTTGGAAAATATCAAAATACCGCAGGATTTCACAATCGATTTAGCTGCGATAGCTCCTGGTATAGGTGCTATTGGTAACAGTATTTCTGGAATAAAACCTCGTATGACTACATACCAAAATGGCGTTTTATTAAATCACCAGGAAATGGATACTATATACTTGTATGATAAGAGCCACCGTATAATTCCCGTCTTAACACAAACACCTTCTGTTAAGACAACTACTCCTAAAGTGTATATTAACTGGTTTTTTGACCCCGGCAAATATCAGTTTTTTGAAATCACTAAAGCTATATTTGTGCAAGGCGGTCCTCTACAATCAACCTATTTGATGAGAGATAAGCAAGATGGTTCTATATACCAACAAAAATTACTATTAGAGGAATTTAAAGGAAAAGAATTTTTTATTACACACAAAATATTCCTCCGCATGCCTGATTATAAAATAGGACATTTTAATCTAAATATAGACGAACTGCGTGAAGCATACGCAGACAATAAACTTAGCGGTCAACTAAAGGAGATGATGGCCTCTATGAGTAAAGAAAAAGAAAATGATATTATCGTTTTATTGCAGTTTAAATAAATCTTAGCATACCTACTCCTCTAATTTTTCTAACAACAACTGGATCAGGCGGGGAACAGCGTATTTTTCCAAATCGGCTAATGCAACCGCAAGATAGTTGTCTAAGACAGGTGGCTTCGTTGCTACTTCAATTTTATATAAAGTAGCATGAATTATCTGGTGCGATAATATATGCTTAACTTCCGGAGTATAGGTTATATTAATCTCTTTCGTTTCTTTAACCAGTTCCCGGAATATTTCTGATTTTTGAAGTTCGGAAAAATTCAAGGAAACATCCGACTCGATCAAGGGAAATTCATAGAGCCCTGTCCATATATCATTTTTTCCACGTCGATTCAACCAGGTTGTTTCTTTACATATAATATATAGGTAACTAAAATAACGGTTACGAGTCTTCGTCTTATTTTGTTTAACCGGATACATACCAACTTGATTTGCTGCATAGGCCACACAGTTGTCCTGCAACGGACAATTGACACAATCCGGTTGCCGGGGCACACATTGCAAAGCTCCAAACTCCATAATAGCCTGGTTGTAAATACCCGGTTGCGCTTTGTCCAGTATAGATCCGGCCAATTCATAAAAATACTTTTTCCCTTGTGTGGAGTCAATCGGGAGATCTATTCCAAAAAGGCGGGACAATACGCGATACACATTGCCATCCACAACGGGATAAGGTTGATCCCAGACGATAGAAGAAACAGCAGCAGCGGTATACTCTCCTATTCCCTTAAGCGAAAGTATATCTTTATGGGATTCCGGGAATTGTCCGTGAAAACGGGTCATAATATCTTTCGCGGCAGACTGCAAATTACGCGCCCGACTATAGTATCCCAGTCCCTGCCAAAGCTTTAGTACATCATCCTCTTCTGCCCGGGCTAACGATGAAATATCCGGAAAACGCTCAATAAACCGAAGGTAATAATCCCAGCCTTGTGCTACACGTGTCTGCTGTAAAATAATCTCCGATATCCATATATGATAAGGATTTGTCGTTTTACGCCAAGGCAGGTCGCGTTTGTTTTTTTTATACCAGGAAATGAGCTTATTGCTATAGCTTAAATTATTTTCTTTCTGCCACATATACAGTCATCTTCAGCCTAATCAGGAAGTAAATAATTGATTTTCTGCAAACTTACACAGATAATATGAATTACGAAATATCTTTTTTGTAAAAAAATGATGCACAAATCTTTTGGCACTCAAATAAAAGCTATATATTTGCATTCCAAAAATTTATATCGTCTAATCAATTAATAATATTTATAGACATGACTAAAGCAGACATTGTAAGTGAAATTTCAAAAAGCACTGGAATTGACAAATCAACAGTATTAGCTACTGTAGAATCCTTCATGGAACTCGTAAAAGATTCTTTAGGACAAGGTGAAAATGTTTATTTAAGAGGATTCGGAAGCTTCGTAGTTAAGAAAAGAGCACAAAAAACCGCTCGTAACATTTCGAAAAACACTACAATTATTATTCCGGAACATAACATTCCGGCGTTTAAACCTGCCAAGACCTTCTTAAACGAAGTGAAGTAAAATATTTTTGTAAATTAAAAACAATTTAGAACAATGCCCAGCGGAAAAAAGAGAAAAAGACATAAAATGTCTACGCACAAGCGCAAAAAGAGACTAAAAAAGAATAGACATAAAAAGAAATAATCTATTCTTACATAACATAAACTCTTAAAGAACAAACTTAAAAGGTTAACTTATTAAGTTTGTTCTTTGCGTATTATTTAGAATAGAAAATCCATTTATCCGTGATTAGTGAATTAGTAGTTGACGTTCAGCCCCAAGAGGTCTCTATCGCTGTATTGGAAGACAAAAACCTTGTGGAACTTCAAAAAGAAGCCCGCAATGTTTCGTTTGCCGTCGGAGATATTTATCTTGGCAAAGTTAAAAAACTGATGCCCGGGCTCAATGCTGCGTTCATTGATGTAGGTTATAAAAAGGATGCTTTTCTTCACTATCTGGACTTAGGTCCGAACTTTAATTCACAACAAAAATTCCTGAAGCAACTTTTAAGCGACAAAAAAAAGCCTCCCGTATTGTCTAAAACACAGATTCTGCCTGAAATAGACAAAGACGGAAGTATTGGAGATGTACTTAAAGTAGGTCAGGAAGTGTTAGTTCAAATTGCTAAAGAGCCCATTTCAACTAAAGGACCACGACTAACTTCCGAGCTTTCTTTTGCCGGAAGATATATCGTTTTGATCCCTTTTGCTGATAAGGTATCTGTATCCACAAAAATCAAATCGAATGAAGAGCGCGCACGTTTGCGCCAACTCATTCAAAGTATTAAGCCGAAGAATTTCAGCGTTATTGTGCGAACTTCTTCGGAAGGCAAACGTGTTGCCGAGCTCGACCATGAATTGAAAACATTAGTTAAACGATGGGAGGACAATATTGTAAAAGTACCCAAAGCTAAAGTCCCATCGATTATCTATGAAGAAACGGCACGTACCGTAGCACTTCTAAGGGATATCTTTAATCCTTCTTTTCAAAACATCTACGTAAACGACAAAGATGTCTACAACAGTGTACGTGATTATGTAAGCCTTATTGCACCCGGACGTGAAAATATTGTACAACAGTACAATAATGAACTTCCTATTTTTGACAATTTCGGTATTACAAAACAAATTAAATCCTTATTTGGTCGAACAGTAACGTATAAAAGTGGAGCTTACCTGATCATAGAGCATACAGAGGCAATGCATGTTATCGATGTAAACAGTGGCAATCGGGCAAAAAGCAGTGATGCTCAGGAAACAACAGCAATTGATGTGAATATTTCGGCGGCAGATGAAATCGCCCGCCAGTTACGATTAAGAGATTTGGGAGGAATCATTGTTGTCGATTTTATTGACATGACAGAATCTTCCAACCGGCAAAAATTGTTTGAGTATATGTCAAAAGCCATGGTAAATGACCGAGCCAAACACAATATTTTGCCCATTAGTAAGTTCGGACTTATGCAAATCACGCGTCAGCGTGTACGTCCCGAAATGGATGTTAATACGAGTGAAACCTGTCCTACCTGTTTTGGCACAGGCGTTTCACAACCATCCATTCTATTTACCGACAGCCTGGAAGGAAAAATCAGCTGTTTGGTTAATCAACATCGCGTGAAGAGATTCACCTTACACGTACATCCTTATGTCGCAGCTTATGTGAATAAAGGATTATTCCCTTTAAGTTTACAATGGAAATTAAAATACTCCGGAAGCTTAAAGGTAATACCTGATCAAAGTCTCGGTTTTCTTGAATACAAGTTTTTTGACGCAGATAAAAATGAACTTGATATGAAAGAAGAGAAAGAGATTAAATAGTAAAAAAGAGTGAGACAACATCTCACTCTTTTTTTGTCTTTATCCAAGCATTATTGATGCAAAAAATAAAAAATCATCCCCATAAGCCCCTGAGTTTCGAAAAATGAAACTAATAACATGAAAAGTTGCATATTTTGAGGATAATCAACTTCATTTGACACTTTTTTTACTAATAAATAGTTATTCTTTTTTCTTAATTTTGTTCAAGGAAACGACAAAACCCTGAAACAAAATGACACCAAAATCATCCATAAAACAAGTTATCTCAGATATTGTACTGCTATTATTCAAATCCGACAAAACAGAATCAATAAAAAAAGCCTTTGCTACACTTATCGATTATTTTCAAGTAGACTGGATATATATAGGCATCTTGAATAAATGCGAAAATTGCGTCAAATTTTATTACGGAGTAACCAGTCCCCAGGGGAAGCCCTCGTTTGACAATTCATTAAATGTCTTATCCTTTGATGACATTCCCTGGACGATCAACGCTATTCTTTCCGGCAAAAGTCTACTTATCCCGGATATTAACCATTTACCTCCCAAAGCATCCAAGGATAAAATGATGTATCAAAAGCAGCAGCTTAAATCTACTTTAATAATCCCGATAAAATATCAAAAGAAAACACATGGTTTTATTGGATTTGATTCTATTGAGAAGAAACGTGACTGGTTGGAAGAGGAGATAGAAGAGCTGCAAGTATTAGCCCATATCTTTTCAGTTATTATCGAACGCAAAATAAAGGAATACGAAATAGATGAAGCTAAGCGGTTAAGTAATTTGGAATTACAGCGACTACGTGAAGCCGACAGTCTGAAATCTGCCTTTCTGGCAAATATCAGCCATGAGATAAGAACACCGTTGAATGCCATCATTGGATTTTCCAGCTTAATCGCAGAAACAGATGATGTTGAAGAACGAAAACACTATCAATCTATCATTGAGAAAAACAATAAATTACTGTTGCAATTACTATCCGATATCATAGAATTCTCTATCATTGAGTCTTTGCAACCTAATCAAAATTACTCACATTGCAATTTGAAAACCGTCTGTTATAACATCAGTAGAAAGTATGTCAAACGGAATCATTCAAATCTGAAATTCATATTTCAGGACACACGACATCCGGATATTATGATCTTCACAGATAAAAACCGATTGGAAAAAGTATTAACGAATCTCATTTCCAACGCTTACAAATTTACACCTTCCGGTATTATTGAACTCTCCTATCAAATCACTCAAAATAATATTAAAATAACTGTTGATGATACAGGAATAGGGATAGAGCCAAAATACCATCAATCAATTTTTGAACGTTTTACCAAGCTTAATAGTTTTAGTCAAGGCACAGGTTTAGGATTGTCTCTATGCCAAACGATTGTAAATTCGTTAAATGGTAAAATCGGGGTAGAGTCTGTGCCGGAAGAAGGTTCTTCTTTCTGGGTGACTCTTCCGTGCTCCAACAACAATGGATTGCATTATCCGGAGTCGTTGAATCATAAAAAAGACGGACTCATGACATCATAAGCCCGTCTTTTTAAACATCCGGTAAAAAGAGTTTTACCAAATTGCTTTCATTTCTTTCGAATGGGGAGGGAGAACTTAAATGTGGAACCTGATCCCTCTGTGGATTCTGCAGAGATCTCCCCTCCCATTTTTGTTACCAGTCCTTTACATATTGCCAACCCCAGTCCTATGCCTTGTTTGGCTCCTTTCAATTGTATAAACCGTGAAAAGATATGTTCAATCTTATCTTCCGGAATACCCTCTCCTGTATCTTTAATATAAAAAGAGACAAAATCGTTCTCTATTGTATAACCAAAAGTGATGCTACCTTCTGTTGTATGTTTTATTGCATTGGTCAACAAATTAGTCATAACCTGAGTCAACCTGTTCTTATCAATATCTATGGTTACCGCAGGCCCTTGTTCCATAATCAACTCCACCCCCTCAGGCATACGCAAACGTATTGTATTATAGACCTCCTGCATCCACAAAGGGATATTCAGTGATATGTAGCTGAATATCATCATATTGGCTTCTATCTTTGATATATCCAACACATCATTGATTAAGCCGCTTAGCACTTCATTATTTGCCTTTATTACATTAAGATACTCTTCACGCATCTCCGGATCGGTTTCAACACCAAGCAAATCAGAGAACCCGACAATAGCATGCAAAGGGGTACGTATCTCGTGCGTCATATTCGCCAAAAAGGCTGATTTCATTTGATCTGCATTCTCCGCCTTTTCTTTTGCACGGATCAATGAACGTTCGTAGTCAAAATGCTCCTGATAGTCTGAAATACTACCGATAATCAAATTCGCATTTCCACCTTCGTCATATTCCTGAGCTTTACCAAACACTTCATACTGGCGGTATTCACCCGCATTGTTTTTAAGCTTAAACGTAACTTTCGCCTCACCGACATGCTGGTTCCGAATCGTATTAAACAGATAAAAGAAATCACGCCTGTCTTCAGGATGTTTCAACACGGTTAACGCCCGACATATATATTTATTCCGATCCAACAACTCATTTTTAGCACCATAGAACTGGAAACAACGCTGACAGTTTTCACGATCGCATCGATTAAAACGTTCAAAGTTGAAAGAATAGGCAGTAGTTTTACTTTGTCGAAGCGCCATTTCCATCATACTATGCCGTTCGTTAAAACGCACTGTCAGTTTTCTGTTCTCTTTTTCTTTTTCAACTAAAACAGTCTGGTCAACAAGAGAGATAAGCACCTTTCCCGACTCTAATGGTATAAGTTTGACCTGGAGATACAAAAAAGTCCCATTTGCTCTCCGTATCGGAAGCTCAGTTGTAACCTCTTCCTGTTTTTGTATACAATCTTGCAGAAAGGTTACAATACGCCGTCCTATTTTTCCGGGATATTGATACCCGGGCACATTGTCTATCCGTTGGTTTAATGCAGCAGAGGTAAGACCGATACCTTCGCTATTACCCATTATCTCCTCGATCAGACAATCTCCGTTTACCAGAAGCATAGTATCTGGCATAGACTCTGTTACTTTCCGGAACATATACTCTTCCTTCTCCATAAAAAGATTTATTTAGTTTATCTAATATGGTCAGCTAACAAAACAATACTACTGTAGGGATTTTTATGACTAAAAGCGATCAATCCTGTTTCAACAGAATATAGCTCTTGAGCAGAATAAATGAAATACAATAGTTAGTTAGCAACAATTCATCACAAAGAAAAATATTTTTTACATATAATTATCATTTTGGCACAAGAATAAACCGTTTTAGCGCAAAAACATTCATCAAATTACCGCCCATTAACATTTAAATCAAGGAAATAAACAACAATTAACACAATGTATATCTACTTTTGCTTTCACAATAACACCTGGAGTGGCTATTCATCATGAAAAAGAACATATTTCTATTATTTTTTATCCTTACATCAATCAGTTGCCAATCAGGAGAACTATTTGATAAATACTTTATTAACAAAAGCCTACGGATCGACTTTGTGTTGAGTGGTGATTCCGCATCCCAATCAGCCGCCTTATTCCAATTACGGGAAGAACCGGTATGGGGAGGGCCTGTCAATAACCTTATCGACGAATTCGGATATGGAGGATATTATATACAGGTATTTGATAAAACCTCCAACAAGCTTATTTATTCACGGGGCTTTAATACGCTATTTGAGGAATGGCGATCAACCCCGCAAGCCACCACTGAAGTTCAGGCCTGGATTAACAGTATATCTGTTCCTTACCCTAAAGCTCCTGTTGTCTTAGAATTATCAGCCCGCAAAAAAGAGGATATGCAATTTCACCGGCTAATGAAATTAGAAGTTGACCCCACCAGCATATTTATCGACAGAAGCCAGCTGAAAAACAACGAAATATCACAAATTCAATACAAAGGAGATCCCAGTAATAAAGTCGATCTTGTGTTTATCGGAGATGGCTATACAAAAGACGAACAGGATAAGTTCGATGAGGATGCCAAGCGTTTCACAAATGCCTTATTCAAAACTGCACCATTTACTGAACATCAGGATGATTTTAACATCTGGAGTGTAAATATTATCTCTGAAGATTCCGGGACAGACATCTCCGGTGAAGGAATATTTAAGAACACAGCACTTAATGCCGGTTTCTATACTTTTGGTGTAGATCGTTATCTCACCACATCCGATGCAAAAGCAATAAGGGATGCCGTATGGAATGTACCTTGTGATGCAGTCTTTATTTTAGTCAACTCCGAGAAATACGGCGGCGGCGGAATGTATAATTTCTATGCGATCGGAACAGCTCATAATCCCTTGACAATAGAAGTTTTCGTACATGAATTAGGACATAGCTTTGCCGGGTTGGCCGACGAATATTATACCTCTGAAACAGCTTTTGACGAACTATATTACAACATCAAGGGCGAACCTTGGGAACCGAATATAACCACCTTAGTAAATTTTGACGCGAAATGGAAAGATTTACTCCCGGCAGGAACACCAGTTCCCACCCCTTCGGAGGAAAAATATATCCATAATATCGGTGCATTCGAAGGTGCCGGCTATATGGCAAAAGGCATTTATCGTCCTGTCGACCACTGCATGATGAATGACCTTACCCCATTCTGTCCTGTATGTAGCCGTGCCATCAAACAGATGATTCTTTATCATACCGACAAAAAATATAAATAAATCCGGCTGTTTTTCGATAGTCTTATCCTCCGGTTTATAAACAACAGTAGAATCAGCATGATCTTAGGAAGACGTTTCATTCTTCACTCCATGGCGCTTTTCTGTGCTATTATCTGGGGCACAACATTTGTTTCCACTAAAGTGCTTTTGGGATACGGACTAAGTCCTGCCGAAATTTTACTCTACCGCTTTACGTTGGCCTACATCGCTATCTGGTTCTTCTCTCCGAAAAGACTACTGGCAAAAAGCTGGCAAGATGAATTGCTGATGGCTTGTGCCGGTTTGTGTGGAGGTTCGTTATATTTTGTGGCGGAGAACAGTGCATTGCAAATAACACTGGCCTCTAATGTCTCTTTAATTCTCTGTACGGCACCTATATTAACCGCATTCATTCTGTACTTCTTTCGGAAAGAGAAACAGTTAAAAGGACGATTAATCATTGGCTCAATCATTGCACTCACCGGCGTAGCCCTCGTCGTTTACAATGGAAGTATCATACTTAAAATAAACCCGTTAGGCGATGCATTAACATTAACAGCCGCTCTTTTATGGGCTTTTTACGGATTAATCTTAAAGCAGCTCGACCATAAATATCCGGTGTTATTTATTACCCGCAAGGTTTTCATCTACGGTGTGCTGACTTTACTCCCCGTCTTTATACTACAACCTATCGAAACCTCAATCACAACTCTTTTCCAACCTGTTGTCTGCTTTAACCTTCTGTTCTTAGGTCTGATTGCCTCTATGCTTTGTTACCTGTTATGGAACACGGCCGTAAAAGAACTTGGAGCCGTACAAACCTCAAATTATATTTATTTCATGCCGCTAATTACTCTTATCACCTCACACATTGTAATTGATGAGACCATTACATACATGGCCATCATCGGCTCTCTATTTATTATCAGCGGAGTGTATATGGCAGAAAAAGGGGTAGACTTTTTGGGGAAAAGAAAAAACAATTCGCTATAAATCCATACAAACGTTCATGAAATGCGGGGCAAAACGCCCTCTTTTTGATCAATAGGTCTCTTTCAATAGGACTGAAGCACCACGCACATCTCCACCAAATGGCGGGTGTTTTTTAGTAACCGCAACTTCTATCTCCGTGATTTGCGGAAACGACCGCTTTACATGCTGCATAATCCGACCCGCTACATGCTCCAATAAATTTGAAGAAACAGCCATTTCCTCTTTAACAATTGCGTATATTTGGGAATAATCTATCGTCTCTTCTAATGCATCTTGCTCAACCGCATTCTCCAACGGAGCAGTAAGTAATATGTCCACTACAAACTGATTCCCCACCTTCTTTTCTTGTGTGGAAACACCATGAAATGCATAAAAATGCATCCCTTTCAGTTGAATTTTAGCAATCATTGCAATATATTTTCACAAATGTATATAAAATAGCGTCAGGTTGAAAAAATAATTTATATTTGCATAAAACTAAGGCTCACACTACAATGCGAATCAAGCAAAAAGCGGAAAACGGTACAACTGAAAGTACCTCCTCGTATAATGTAATCTCTGCAGGAACAACTGTTAAAGGCGATGTATTTTCGGATACAGACTTTCGCTTAGATGGTAAAATTGAAGGCGACGTAACCTGTAATGGGAAATTAGTTATTGGCCCTAAAGGTGCGGTCAAAGGGAAGATCATAGCTAAAAATGCGGAGATTTCAGGAAATGTAGAGGGCAGTTTATCCATATCCGGCGCATTAGCACTTAAAGCAACATCTACGGTAAAAGGGGAAATATCCACGCAATCACTTGAAATTGAGGCAAATGCCAAACTTGACGGGACTTGTTCTATGCGACAAGCATCTCAAGCCGGAACCACACCATCTGCTTCATCTGATACCGAAAAGAAATAATATCCATTCACCGACATTCTAAAACCCGGGGAATAAAACATACCCATCTTTTCTTTTATTCATACTGTTTTTTTGACTTTGTATGATATCGGTTTTTGTTGCCGACAATTGTCGGCTATATTGTCGATAATCGTCAGCAAGCTTGCCGATAATTATCAGCAATTCTGCCGACAATTGTCGGCAACAAAAAACATGTAATAAGTGTTTGAAAAACAACAGGTAGAAAATGTCAAAAAATAGCATTGAAAACTGTCACCTGTAATGTTATTATTCAGGACAGATGCGCAACAATATAGGACTATTCCTCAAATAGTTACACAAAAATCTTGAGCCATCAATATCTTTCGGAAGCGGAAATAAGTGATCTGATTTTGTCATTTAATCTTTCAGACCGCATCAACTCTTCTAGAGTTATATGCATTCTGTATCGCCAGTAGTGGTTAGGATTGGCCGGGATATTTATTCGCTCAGCATCAATATCATCCTGTTTCACTGTATCTTCTACAGCCAACCAGTCCTGAAGTGGAATAATTGTGAGCATCGACGGTGAAGAAAGATGATTAGACACGATCTGCATCGCCAATTCTGAGGAGCAATCATCCGGAGCCTCTCCCTGACGATGTAAAATATCGTTGTAATAGTGCTGTGTCTTTTCTTTATCCTCTTTCCACCAACTTCTTACTGGCGACATATCATGTGTAGAGGTCGTACATACGGAAAGATAAGGTAGATTAGACAAATCCGTAAAGACCCTATTCGCCGTCTTAGGCATACGTTCTATTTCCAAACTAAGGATTTGCAACTTTTGCATCACCTCCGGTACGGATTCCGGTATCATTCCTAAATCTTCACCACAAATCAACATTTGGGTTGAATTAACCAATGGCGTTAAACGTTCGTATGCCCGGTCTTTCCAAAACGCATTATGCCGATGGTAAAAGAAATCCCAGTACAAACGGTCGAACGCCTCTTTCTGTGGCTGTTCCAAATCCTGATAAAGATAGGACTGACTACCGGAAATACGAGGATGGAATTTATACGCTTCAACCGAATCCCGAAGAAATAATACCTCATTGGCAATCTCATACAACCCCTGTTTTATCCGGGTCGATTCATCATCCGATTTTTCAGCAAACAATTGCTCTATTTTTTGCTGTGTATTACAAAAAGGCTTCAACATCAGATATTCCGACGACGACTGAAATAAATATGCCCTTTCCACTTTATCCGCCAATTCTCCAAAGATAGAACCAAGATGCCGCCTGTTTATACGGGGGATTGTAAACCGGTTTTCATCAAAGATAAAACCATAACACGCAATATCTTCTTTTGTCAAAGGAAGCGCCGGATTAAAATGTCCGCACAAACCCTGCACATACGCTGTCGGAATCTCCCAAATTCGAAAAAAACCTAAAATATGATCTATCCGAAAACAATCAAAATAATCTCCTAATTTCTTGAAACGACGTTTCCACCAGGCAAAGCCATCCTCTTGCATCCGTTTCCAGTTATACGTAGGAAACATCCAGTTTTGCCCTATCGCGGAGAAATCATCGGGTGGAGCACCCGCCTGGCCATCCATATTAAAATAATAGGGCTCCATCCAAGCCTCTACGCTATGCCGGTTCACTCCTATCGGTAAATCACCTTTCAAAACGACACCTTGCTGCCGGGCATAGTCAGACACCTCTTTAAACTGAAAATGAAGTATATATTGCATAAAATAAATAAAATGCATCTCACTTTCAACCGCTTTATTTCCTATTATTAATTGTCGGATTGCATTCTCATTATACTGTGCATATTGTCCCCATTGGTTATAATCCGGTGTAGCATACTTATCTCTAAGATAACAATAAGCGGCATAAGGCAGTAGCCATGAAGCATTCTCGGAATAAAACTTTTCAAATCTGCCTGATTTCAAATCCTTATACCCCTCTTGATCAAAATAGGCACGAGAATAAGCCAATTTATACTTATTTACAGCCTCATAATCAACACTATGCTTACTGTTGAGTTCCTGTTGCTTTTTTGTAAAATACAACCGTTGCGATTCGTCTTTTAGTTCTCCTAATTTACGAAGATCAACATACATGGGATGAAGTGCATAAATAGAAATGGCACGGTAAGGATATGAATCATGCCATGTATGCGTAGCCGTAGTATCATTCATCGGCAAGACCTGAATAATATGCTGACCCGTACTTTTAGCCCAGTCAATCATCAGTTGTAAGTCGCCTAAATCCCCTACCCCAAAGCTATGTTCGGAACGAAGAGAAAAAACAGGGATAACGGTTCCGGTAGTCCGCCACAAAGCTGAATTATCCCGATAGATATATCCGGAAACGACTACCATCTCGCCCTCTTGAACAGGTGATAATTCCAATACCCGGTTCTCTCCTGCTTCCCAGGAAAAAGATGTATTCAGATCATTATCCCGGATCAGGAATTTAAATTCCAGGGGGAAGTTGATGGATTCTGCATCCAAGTCGATCTGCCATTCAGGAAAGTCTGTACAATTCAATAACAAAGCGGACTCGGGTTCCCAATTTCCTAAACAATGTTGATTGCCTGTCATTGCAACGGTTTGATTCCTTCCTACCCGTGGAGCCAAAACTTTAAGACGTATCTTCTTTCGACTATCAGCTCCGGGCGAATGGATATAATCAGGATGAGCAAAAAAGCTCTGTGTAAAAGCAGAAGAATAGAAAGGCATATTATCAAGACGAATCTGCCAGGAATCATTTAAAATATAATGTGACAGACCCGCATCAAAGACCGCATGATGTTTTCTTTCCCATTCTTCAAAAACAGACCGATCATTCATATTAAGGAAATATTGATAGTCTATTTCCGCTACATCAGAAGAAATATCCAGATCCAGTTGCCAATTACCATTTCCCACATAATTCATCTCAGCAGCCAAAGCGACTTCCCACGAGCCCAATTCCGAAATAGAACCAACAACATACAGCTTTTGCCCCCAAACAGTATGATAATTTATAGCAAATGTGATCTTCATAAATTTCTCTTCTTAATATCCGCTAAGGTACGAATTTTCATAAAATTCAACCGAACAAAAAAAATCAGCTTTTGAATAATCCATAACAGATTAAACAAAAGCCGATTCCATCCAAAATCAGGGGTCTGACAATAGATAATCAGACCATATTACTCTTTATCCACATTTAGAGGCACCACAATTTGTACAAGTCAGACAGCCTTCCTGATAAACCAATGTTTCCATTTCACAAACCGGACATTTTTGTCCTTTTACTTCTGCTCCATTCGGAAGGTATTTCTTCAAAGCACGTTCCACACCATTTTTCCAGGTATTGATTGATTCATTATTCAATTCCATCCCTTGCACCAGCTTTATTACCTGATCAATCGGCATGCCGTAACGCAAAACACCTGATATTAACTTGGCATAGTTCCAATATTCCGGGTCAAACTTTCCATCCAAACCTTCAATGGTCATTTTATAACCACGTTTGTTTTTAAATTGGAAGTCATAATGTTTTATTCCATTTTCATCATAGCTCTTAATAATAGAACCTTTAGATACGATTTTCGGCAACATAATACCTTCGTCATCATCGGCTAACCCTGTGAAAATCTCATAAGGACGTCCGTTTAATAATCCAACAAAAGCAATCCACTTTTCTTTGTTATTCTGGAAACGTACAACATCAGCTTCCAGTTCACGCGGACGAGTAGAAACAATCACCGGCGGCTCCATACAGTTGCAATCATCCTTCTTCTTATCATCGGTTGAGATTAAAACACCCGACCGTGAACCGTCACGATATACTGTACATCCTTTACAGCCACATTTCCAAGCCTCGATATAAAGAGAATTCACCAATTCTTCCGATGCGTCTGCCGGCAAATTGATAGTCACACTGATAGAATGGTCTACCCATTTCTGCACGCGACCCTGCATACGGACTTTCTGCATCCAGTCTACATCATTAGATGTCGCCTTATAATAGGGTGATTTGGCAATTAATTCATCTATTTCTTCTGAGGTATATTTCTTGATTACCGAATAGCCATTCGCTTGCATCCAGGTAACAAATTTATGATGGAAGACAACATATTCTTCATACGCATCACCGGTCTCATCCACAAAGTCTACACGTGCAGATGCATCATTCGGATTCACCTTACGACGACGTTTATACACCGGTAGGAAGACAGGTTCAATTCCAGAAGTAGTCTGTGTCATCAAGCTGGTCGTTCCTGTCGGAGCAATAGTCAAACAAGCGATATTACGACGTCCATGTTTTGCCATATCCTTATATAAGGCAGGATCAGCTTCTTTCAAGCGATTAATAAACGGATTTTTTTCTTCCCGTTTTGCATCAAATATTTCAAATGCACCACGTTCTTTAGCCATTTCAACGGAAGAACGATAAGCGGCAATAGCCAATGTTTTTTGTATGTTTTCCGCACATTCCGTAGCCTCTTCTGTTCCGTAACGCAAACCTAAAGCAGCGATCATATCACCTTCAGCAGTAATTCCAACTCCTGTACGACGTCCTTGCAATGTTTTTGTTTGTATCTTCTCCCACAAATGGCTTTCTGTTTCTTTTACCTCCATTGATTCCGGATCGGAATTGATTTTCTCAAGAATCTTCGCGATTTTTTCCGATTCAAGGTCAATGATATCATCCATAATACGTTGTGCCAGACCTACATGCTTTTTGAAAAGGTCATAATCAAAATAGGCATCTTTCGTGAATGGATTAACCACATAAGAATACAAATTAATAGCCAACAACCGGCAACTATCATACGGACATAAAGGAATTTCACCGCATGGATTAGTTGATACCGTCCGGAAGCCTAAATCCGCATAGCAATCCGGTACAGACTCCCGAATAATCGTATCCCAGAATAACACACCCGGTTCAGCTGATTTCCAGGCATTATGAATAATCTTCTTCCACAATTCAGCGGCATTGATATCGCCTGTTGTCGTCGGATTTGCTGAATTT
>JAJDIA010000029.1 GCA_030266465.1 Parabacteroides sp. OttesenSCG-928-G21
TCAGGATATGGATATCAATTCCTTGTTCATCAAAGAGTTTTTTCATCTCTTTAAATTTATCCATTGAAACAGACAAACGCCATTCACGAAGAGGCGCCTGATCTTCTCCTCTTGGAATACTCGGGGCTCCTAAATAAGCCTCAACCGGACCTCCCATCAGTTCAATAGAATTGATGCCACATTCTACGTAATAACCAATAATCGCCGGGATAGACTGATCCGGCATACTTCTGAAGCTGTAAGAGATTGCACCAACCTGAACGCCTCCGAATTTCGAATTTAGTTTGTTTGAAGATGTTGATGAACACGAGAACATGAGTAATGTTACAAACAACAGGGTAATTCCCTTCAATGCGGTTTTCATAAGATTTTTATTTAGATTAGTAAATTATGTAATAAAAAAATTGTCGTCAAGAAACACAAAGATAGCCTTTTCCATGAAATAAGCTAAAAAGGCAGGCTGTTTTAGTAAAAAAATTATCTTTGCGCATCAGAACAATCAATCATGTCTTTATTACAAGGTTTTCTTCCTAAATTAATTTTCATCTGCCGGGGTTTTCGTCACCGTCACGGACATGGTGTACATTCCCCTTTTGTCTTTCACTTGATTTCTAAAGTAATAGAATCACCCGGTTACACTTATTATTGTTTTAATGAGATAAACCTGTTGCGCAAAAAGTTTTTACAAAGTCAGAAATTATCAAAAAAAGAAAAAGCGAAGGCTATTACTTCTAAAAATGGAGAATTGCTTTTCCGGTTAACCAACGAATACAAACCCAAAGATATCTTACAGATAGGACCTTCCGACGGGCTTTCCATACTCTATATGACGGCTTATGCCAAAGGGCTGACCTGTAAAAGTTTGCAACCCGACTCAAAAATGACTAAATGGGTTTATAAAAGGTTGCTATATAATTCGGTAGAAACATGGACCGGTGATTATGAAACCAATCTGCCCAAGGTGCTTACCTATATGGAGAATTTTGATTTTGTCTATTTTTCGGCATTCAATGAACAAAAGGACAGTGTTCAGTTGTTTACTGAATGTGCAAAACAGACTAACACAAATTCATTCTTTGTTTTACATGGCATACACGCGGATATGAAAGCATACAGAGCGTGGGAGAAAGTAAAAAAACATCCGGCTGTAACAGTTTCTGTTGAACTATCTTCGCTGGGAATTGTTTTCTTTAATGAAAAGTTAAACAAACAGGACTTCATAATCTATTATTAAATGAAAAAAAGTACGATATATACCGGCGGAGGAGACAAAGGAACCACCTCTTTAGTAGGCGGTCAGCGCGTCTCAAAAGCAGATAAGCGTATTGAAAGTTACGGTACCATAGACGAACTTAATTCGTTTACAGGCTGGTTGATTACCCTACTTGAAGAAGAGGCGGATAAAGATTTTCTTCACTTTGTGCAACATAAGCTTTTCACAATCGGTTCTTATCTAGCAACTGATCAGGAGACGACAGAGATACGGATTGAAAGCCGGGTTACGCCCGAAAGCATTAGCCGGATCGAAAAGGAAATTGACCGCATAGATGAAGGTCTTCCTAAGATGAAGCATTTTCTTCTGCCCGGAGGAAGTCAGTCGGCCGCTTTGGCACACGTTTGCCGCACCGTTTGTCGACGTGCCGAAAGGCAAATCTATCGTTTGGCTGAAACGGCTGAAATAGAGGAACCTTTATTGGTTTTCATCAATAGGCTATCCGATTATTTTTTTCATCCTCGCACGAAAAGAATGTATAAAACACAGAGGCGAAGAAATTATTTGGGATAATACTTGTAACTAACAAATAATATTATATTTTTGCGAAAAATTTAAACACAGTCTACCATCGGGTAGCTTAATATTTACAGATCTTATGTATTGGACCTTAGAATTAGCTTCAAAATTGGAAGATGCTCCTTGGCCAGCAACCAAGGATGAATTGATTGATTATGCGCAACGTTCAGGTGCACCTTTGGAAGTAATCGAGAACTTGCAGGAAATGGAAGATGAAGGTGAAATTTATGAGTGTATGGAAGACATTTGGCCGGATTATCCAAGTAAGGAAGATTTCTTTTTTAACGAAGAAGAATATTAACACCTTGCTGCAAAAAGCAGGTTTTTGAAATAAAAAGTAAAGGCTGTTCCTTTGTTAGGAATAGCCTTTATCTTTTTCTTATTAAATATTTAGTTACTCCATTCTCTGAATCTACTAGCCGCATAGTTGATTCAGTTATTTCACAATACCAACGGCTATCCCCTAATTTGAAATTGGCATTCGGTAAGCAAAGTGGACAGTTATTCGAAACATGATAGACATAATCATATACCCCTGTCCATTCATAATCTATATTGCTGCTGATTATCACTTTTTGATCTGACGAGAAGAGATACACGATATGATCACAAGAAAAATCATTCGGTTCTTCCTCTATTTCATGTCGCTGGTACGAAACCAACTGCCACTCTCCTATTATCTCATTTTTTCTTCCTAATCTGTACTCCGGGTGACAAGTAAGCGTTTCAAACAAGAGCTTTATTTGGGGATCAATTCTAACTTCATCATCACTACAACCTACCATAAAGAAGATGATGGTTATACTGATTATTTTAAAAAACGTTTTTTTATTTTTCATACGTCACAGTTATTGTTTCGTTAATTGCTGTAGGTTTAATACTATTGGAGTTAACCGTATATAAATAAAACAAATGGCTATTTTCTCCGGTTTAATATTATGTTGTAAAACATTAGATCATTTAATTTTCCGTACTTTTGCAGCATTAAATGCTATTACTGTTATGAATGAAAAAACGCGCTGGCTTATCGTATTGATTTCAACTGTTCTTATCTCTTTATCAGGTTGTAATCAAAAAGTATCTGATTTATCAAGTACTTCACAAGAAAAGAGAACAGAACTACAGGAATATTTCAGCTATAAAGCCGATCAATCTATCCTCATCAGCGGACATCGTGGTGGGCGTGAACCCGGTTTCCCGGAGAATAGTCTGGAAGGTTTTCAAAACGTATTAAACCAAACTACTGCTTTCTTTGAAATTGATCCGCGCCTGACAAAAGACAGTGTGATCGTATTGATGCACGATGATACTTTGGAAAGAACAACAAATGCCAGTGGCAAACTGAAAGATTTCACTTGGGAAGAGTTGCAATCTGTCCGGCTAAAAGATAGTGACGGGAATGTTACCACTTGTAAAATTCCAACTTTAGAAGAGGTAATCCTATGGAGCAAAGAGAAAACCGTTGTCAATCTGGATAAAAAAGATGTACCGATGGAGATGATTGTTGATCTGATCCGTAAATGCGAAGCGGAAGATTATATCATGCTTACCGTCCATACCGGAGCACAGGCACGCTACTACTACGATCGTTTTCCCAACATCATGTTATCTGCATTTGCACGCAATGACAAAGAGTATGAAGATCTTGCGATAGCCGGAGTCCCCTGGGAAAATATGATTGCTTATGTGGGTCCCAGTATAAATGAAAGTAACCGGCATATCGTTGAAAAACTGCGTAAAAACGGTGTCCGCTGCATGATTTCAGTAGCTCCGACCCACGACAGGAAAACAACATCGAAAGAAAGAGCGGAATTATATCTGCAAGAGATCAATCTTCAACCCGACATCATCGAATCAGACTATCCGACAGAAGTAGATAAGGTTCTGAAAAGACAAGGTGTTCAATAAAACAGTCCTGTTTTTCCCTGTAAACACAATTTATCATTAACAAAACCGTTTTTATCAGCAGTGATCACAAATAAAATGAAACGACTGCTATTCCTACTTATTTTGCTTATCATGACCTGTACAGAAGTTGTACGGGCGCAATATGATGCGCAATTAAGTAATTATTTTATGTCGATGGGATATTATAACCCCGCTTATGCCGGGACAACGGACTATCTGAATGTCTTTGCCCTCCATCGGCAACAATGGATAGGTATTGATCGTGCGCCAAAATCTTTCTTTGTTTCAGCCGATATGCCTTTGTCTTTTGGTAATTCCACGCATGGTGTCGGAGTCGTTTTCTTTCAGGAATCCGCAGGTTTATACAACAATATGCACATTGCCGGACAATACGCCTATAAAAAGGCACTCTGGGGAGGGACATTAAGCATTGGGGTTCAGGCCGGTATTGCAAATATGATTTTTGATGGTGGAAAATCGTATATTCCGCCGGGAGACTACTACGCCGGAGTAGATATGGATGGTTCTATCCCCTCAACGGAAGTGGAGGGGATGGCGCTTGATCTGAATGCCGGTGCGTTCTTTACTCATCCTAAATTTTATGTCGGATTAGGGGTTATGCACCTTGCAGAGCCGGAAATACAGTTGGACGAAAACCTTTATTCTTACATTGGCAGGATGGTTAATTTTACCGCCGGATACAATATTCAAACGCGGAATCCGTTGTATGAATTGCAGCCATCAGTCTTTCTGAAAACAGACATGATTTCTTTTCAGGCAGATCTAACGGCGCGACTGGTCTACAATAAAATGTTTAACGGTGGTTTGACATGGCGTCCGGGACAGTCGGTAGTATTGTTATTAGGCGGGACGTTCGGTAGTTTTCAGGTAGGGTATGCATACGATTTTCCGACATCACCCATTCTGAAAGAGACCAGCGGAAGTCACGAGGTTATGGTAAAATATCGCCTAACACTCAAGAAAACAAAAACAGGAAAAAACAGACACAAAAGTGTACGTATATTATAAATAGTATATGAAAAAAGTATTATTAGTACTTATAGTAATGGCCACACTTGCCTCATGCGGACGAACGCTGAGAGGTAGCGGAGAAGTAACAGGAGTACGTTCTGTCGCATTCAACGAACCAGCTCCTTATGGGATGGTATTAGTTAAACGAGGTGCATTTGAAATGGGACCTGCAGACACTGATTCCTTATGGGGTATTCAGGCTGAAACCAAAGGTGTTTCGTTTGATGCTTTCTGGATGGATCAGACAGAAGTCACCAATGCAAAATACCGCCAATTCTTACATTGGGTTCGCGACTCTATTATCCGTGAACGCCTGGCCGACCCTGCTTACGGAGGAAATGAATTGTTTAAAATAACGGATGACCGTTATGGTGACCCGGTTACTCCTTATCTGGATTGGAGCCGTCCAATTCCTTGGAGACGGGCAACCGAAGAAGAGCAAATGGCCATAGAGAGTGTCAATTATACGCATCCGGTAACCGGAGAGAAAAGCCTGGACGGACGCCAGATGTATTACAAATACGAGTGGTATGATTATACCGCCGCCGCTCTTCGTAAACACAGGCTTAATCCTTACGAACGCGAACGCAATACAGATTTGACTATCAATCCGAATGAAGTAGTCATGATCTCTAAAGACACCGCATATATAGACGATCAGGGACGTATCGTAAATGAGACGATTACTCGTCCGCTTAGTAGTGAATGGGACTTTTTGCACACGCGTATCGTTAACATCTACCCCGATGAAACCAGTTGGGTGAATGACTTTAATAATGCTTATAACGAACCTTACATGCGTATGTATTTCTCACACCAGGGCTATGACGATTATCCTGTTGTAGGTGTTTCCTGGGAGCAAGCTACTGCTTTTTGTGTATGGCGTACCGAACAATACAAACAATCCATCAATATCCCTGAAGGTATGGCGATAGAACCGTTCCGTCTTCCTACGGAAGGAGAATGGGAATATGCTGCCCGCGCAGGTAAAAATGAGAATAAGTTTCCTTGGTCAAATGAGGATACACAAACCGATAACGGTTGCTTCTTAGGCAACTTCAAACCGGGCGAAGGAAATTATACGGAAGACGGACACCTAATCCCTGCCAAAGTAGGTTCTTATGCTGCCAATGAATTTGGCCTTTATGATATGGCCGGTAATGTGGCAGAATGGACCTCTACCAACTATCTGGAATCAGGACCAAGCCAAATGAGTGATATGAATCCGGATCTGCGCTATGATGCCGCTCAGGAAGATCCGTATGTAATGAAGAGAAAGGTAGTTCGTGGTGGTTCATGGAAAGATGTGGCTCAATTCGTTCGCTCGGATATGCGTACTTTCGAATATCAGAATGAAACGCGCTCTTATATCGGTTTCCGCTGTGCCCGTACGCAAGTTGGTTTTTCAAAAGGAAGAAGATAAATAAAAGGTTAAGATAAAACTCAATATAATGGGAAAATATAGAAGATATAAAAATAGAGTGGAGATGTATCTTTCCAGTGAAAAAGGAAGGAGAATTTTAAATTTCGCCTATAGCTGGGGAGCCTCTATCGTTATTTTAGGCACCATGTTTAAATTACTGCATTTACCTTATGCTAACTGGATCATTGGTATTGCCCTTTCTGTGGAAGCATTGATTTTTTTCATCTTCGGATTTGAGAAACCATCAAGCGAATATCATTGGGAAGATGTATTCCCTGTTCTGAAATCGAAAAATCCAATGGACCGTCCGGATTTCAACGGGGCTCCGATATCTGCCATGATCAATTCTGAGGCAAATATTGATGATGACAGTATCGATACTTCAGCTAATATTAATCTGGGTAGCGGATTTACAGCAGAAAGAGGAAAGATAAGTGTAGCCGGCTCACTGGATGTCAGCGAAGAAGATACCCGAAATCTTTCCGATAGTATCCGGAAACTCAGCGGCGCTGCTGATCAAATATCCAAGATGGCAGAATTAACAGAAGCTACGCAGAAATATTTAGAACAGTTATCCGGTATGTCTGATAATATGGAACGGTTCAGCCAGGTTACTTCGTCGCTTACGGATGTATCAGATTCTTTATTGAATTCATATAAATATATCACGGATAATTCAGAAGATATCACGCAAAATTCACGTGGTTATGTACAGCAGATGGAGTCTTTGAACCGTAATATTTCGGGTTTGAATACCATTTATGAAATACAACTGAAAAGTATCAGTTCACAAATTGAGTCTATCGAACATATCAATAGCGGACTAAATCGTATTAAAGAAATGTATGATGGTTCGGTAGTTGATAGTTCCGTATTCCGCAATGAAACTGAAAAAATGACACGCCAGCTAGCTGAACTTAATAAAGTATATGGAAGACTGTTGCAAGCTATGACCGTAAATATGCCTGGAGCAGGTGCAGCTTATCAGCAACAACAAAACCCATATCAGCAAGGTTATGCCCAACAACAACAGCAACAACCTTCGCAACAGGGCAATCTTTACCAGCAACAGAATCCATATTCCAATAATCCGATTTAAGTAACATAGTATGGCTATAGGAAATAATCCGAATTCACCTCGTCAAAAGATGATCAACCTGATGTATCTGGTGTTCATCGCTATGATGGCCCTCAATGTCTCGTCTGAGGTATTGGATGGTTTTGAGTTGGTGGAGGATAGTTTACGTACCTCTATTGATAATTCATCCAGCCGAAATCAAATTGTTTCAGGCGAGATGGATGCTTACTATCGGAATAATCCGGAAAAAGTAGGTGAATGGTATGATAAGAAAAACATTGTCAAAAACGCGGCTGACAGTTTATATAATTACATTCAGGACTTAAAAATCCGTATAGTGCAAACAGCTGATGGTAAAAACGGTGATGTTAATAACATCAATCGTAAGGATGATCTGGAAGCTGCATCACGTGTTATGCTGGCACCTGTTGTCGGTGAAGGACGCAAATTACGTGAAGCAATAAACAGCTATCGTATCCTTCTTGCCGATATGGTACAAGATGAAGCGAAAACACGTGTATTGGAAGCCAGTCTGAGTACTACTCCTCCAAGCAAAGCCGGTCTTAACCGCTCTTGGGAAGATGCTATGTTTGAAAGTATGCCTGTAGCTGCTGCAATAACTTTATTGACTAAATTGCAAAGTGATGTACGGTATACGGAAGGAGAAGTTTTAAGTAATCTATTAAGCAGTGTAGACATAGGTGATTACCGCGTAAATCAGATTACGGCACAAGTAATACCAGAAAGTCAAATCGTTATGCGAGGAAGTCAGTATCGTGCAAATATTGTACTTTCAGCTGTCGACTCCACTAAACGTCCTATGATATATGTCAATGGCGAAATGTTGCCGATAGAAAACCAGGGTTTATTTACCGTAAATACCAACTCTACCGGAACTTTTCCGCTCAATGGATATATAGAAATGCCGAATAGTGACGGGTCTGTTATGCGTCATAATTTTGAGAGTCAGTATTTTGTAACAGAGCCAAGTGCTACCGTTGCTCCTACGCTGATGAATGTGTTATATGCAGGGATTGATAATCCTATTGGTATAGCTGTTCCGGGTATTCCAAACAGCAATGTTACGGCAACTATGACCAATGGCACACTTTCCCGCAATGGAGAATTGTGGTATGCACGTCCAACTACTGTTGGTACAGACGCTGTTATATCAGTTAATGCCCGCATGGCTGACGGACGTACCGTAGAAATGGTAAAAAACACATTCCGTGTTCGTCCTTTGCCGGATCCAATGCCTTATATCGAATACAAAGATCAAAATGGTAACCCACGGAAATTCCATGGTGGGACTATTGCTAAGCGTAACTTGTTAGAGGCAGGAGGTATTCTCGCCGCCGTTGACGATGATATGCTTCAGATTGATTATTCGGTCATACGGTTTGAATTGACATATTACGACTCCTTAGGAAATGCCTTGGTTGAGGTGGCTGAAGGATCCCGTTTTTCGGATCGTCAACGTAACCTGATCAGTGGTCTTTCCCGTGGCAAACAAATATTCATTACCCGTGTGATTGCACGTGGACCAGATGGGATCGAACGTTCGATCTCTCCTATTCAAGTTATAGTAAATTAAGAAAATACGCGTAGTTATGAAACGTATATATTATATTATCATTTGTTTGTGTGGCCTGTTTATCGCAGAGTCACTCTCCGCACAAGAGAACAATACTCCGCAGCAGCGTCGTAGCCCTGAAGTATCAAGAGGTAGCACGCAAGCCGAAAACAGTTCATCAAGCCTCTCGGATCTTACGATTCGTGCCCAGGAAATGAATGACCGGATGATACAAGATATAGGGAATGCACGCTGGATGCGCGTTATCTATCGTGAATTGGATCTTGAAAAAGAGGCGAACGCACCGCTTTACTATCCGACACGTCCATTAAATGGCATGATGAATCTGTTTACCATCATATTCCAACTGATGAGTGAGGGGAAATTGACGGCATACGAATATGTTCCGGATTATGAAATATTTGATGAAGCGCATATTGTACAGTTTAAAGATGTATTGGATCGTGCCTATATTTATTATGAAGAAATTCCCGGACGTGCCGGTGCCGCTACAAGTTATGTAGTTAATGAGAGCGATATCCCGGCGGGTGATGTTCTCGCTTATTATGTAAAAGAGGCATGGTATTTCGATCAGAATAATTCGGCTTTCGATGTGAAAACATTAGCGATATGCCCTATCCTGACAACTATGGGAGATTTTGGCGAGCAACGTATGCCTTTATTCTGGCTGCCTTATGAAAACATTCGTCCATACATCAACAACATGATGATTATGACATCAAGCGTGAACAATGCCAAAACACTTACGGTGGATGATTATTTCCGTCGTCGTATGTTTGACGGAGAAATCATCAAAACAGAAAATCTGATGAATAAAACGCTACGTGAGTATTATCCTGAACCGGATTCCTTACAGTTAGCACAAAAGCAAATAGAACAACAATTAGTCGATTTCCGTAGTTCTCTATGGATTCAGCCGGATACAACAACAGTGGCTACCAATGAGAAGAAAAGTTCTACTGCCAAAACGACTACTTCTACGCGTGCAGCAAAAGCTACCACGACCGCACAACCGAAAGCCACGCCGGCACCAAAAACCCAATCGGCTCCGGTTCGTAGTGTTCGCAGAACAAGATAAATAGTACAAATTTATACGAACAAAAAAGCAGGATAGCTATTTTAAACTATCCTGCTTTTTGCTATTTATATAACTCTATTCATTCCGTTTTTTTGAAATGCAATCCTTTCAGTTCCATTTGCTACATAGATAATTCCGCATTGCCTGTAGCCATTTCTCTTAAGTATATTCTGCATTATCAGATTGTCTTTATGTGTATCCACACGAATATTCGCACATTGACCATAACACCACTCCAAACAATAATCGGCTATCCCTTTCATCTTTCCGGCAGAAGCCATTCGGTGTACAACGCCATATGGTTTATCATTTAACCATTCCCCGTCATATATTTTAGCATAGGTAGGATCATCTCCCTGCCTGAAATAAAAAACAGCGACAAGCTCATTTGTTTTTTCATCTAAAACGACATAACTGTTTTCAGATAAAATATCATTGCAAATCACCTCTTCTGAGGGATATCCGTTTATCCATTGGTTTTTATTCCCGGTCTCCTGCATAAATTGTCTGGCGTGCGCATACACCTCCATTAGGAGATTTAAGTCTTTTATACCTGCCTTTCGTATTATCATAGCTTCAAATTATAAGATGAACAAAGATAAAAGTTTTATATTTTTTATCGTACAATTTAACGTGTGTTCGCTATAAAACCAATGTGTTTTTTGCCCAAAAGCTATACAACGAATTCCTATAGTCGTCGCCATCTTTTTTACTTTTGACTCCTGTGAAAAAGCTTTTTGACTGCAGTGATAAACCTTTTTCACTCCTGTAGAAAAGCTTTTCGACTCCTGTCAAAAATATAAAGCATTGTTAACAAAACAGACTACCATCGTTATCATACAGGGGAAAGAATGTGATGTGATAGCGAAGTTCACGTTAATTTATTCTATGTGAGTTTCTATATTCCGGTTAAGCGTGTATATTTGTTTCTACAATTAATGTTGCTATGAAAACAAAAATGTGATTAAGAGATCCGGGAAACATTATGCTATTGAAAAAATGCCTGTCTACCTACGGACTGAGGTCATGAAAAAATAAGATTATGAGCTACAAAATATCAGCAGTATCTAAACAAGAGTATCCTGAAATAATGCGCGTTTGGGAAGCATCTGTCAGAGCAACCCACGACTTTGTGAAAGAAGAGGATATCCTGTTCTTTAAGGAAGTAATCCCCCAATACCTGGATGCTGTCTCCTTATTAGCTGCCCGAAATGAGGAGGATAAAATACTTGGTTTTCTCGGTACTTCTGACGATACTATCGAAATGCTGTTTATTCATCCTGACATGCGGGGAAAAGGAATCGGGACAATATTGACGAACTATGCTTTACAAGAACTTCACCGGTATAAAGTAGATGTAAATGAACAAAACAGGCAAGCCGTCGGATTTTACCTGCATATGGGATTCGTTGTTATTGCCCGATCGGAAGTCGATGGGACAGGGAAACCATATCCTCTTCTGCATATGGAGTACAAATTATAACAACTGGAAATGAATTCCTGTATTATTCCATTTTTTCTGTGGGTTTTATACACAAAGTACAATGCCTGTCTCAGATAACAACATCCGAAACCGACATCTTATCAGAAATATGCTTCACTACTTATTCTGTATTTGTTTCAAAAGCACTATTTTTGTTATTCAAACTCTAAGAAAAAACGTATTATGGCAAGACCAACAACAAAGCAAGATTTGATAGTTGCAGCAAACAACCAATTTGAGAGACTATGGAAGCAGATAGATTCCATGCCAAAAGAGAAGCAACAGGAAACCTTTTCTTTCGAAGATAGGGATAAAAATCTGCGCGATGTACTGATACACCTATACGAATGGCATCAGTTATTACTGAATTGGATTCCCGCTAATTTGACAGGTAACACAGTTAGTTTTCTGCCCGAACCCTATAACTGGAAAACGTATCCCAAAATGAATGTTGAGTTTTGGGGGAAACACCAAACAACGCCTTTGGAGGATGCTATAGCTCTTTTAAAAAAGAGTCATGCCGATATAATGAAACTTATTGAGCCATTTACCGACGAAGAGCTATTTACGAAAAAACATTTTTCGTGGACAGGGACTACCAATCTGGGAAGTTATTGCATTTCTGCCACTTCAAGCCATTATGATTGGGCTATGAAGAAATTGAAGCGACATATTAAATCATAAATCAATTATTATGCCTCAGTTGAGGTGCTGCTTATCTTCATGTTTTTAACATATAAAGTTGGCGATAAGCCGACATATTTCTTGAAGAATTTCCCAAAAGAAGATTGATCAGAAAATCCAATTTTCAGGCTAATTTCCTGAATAGTCAGGTTCGTGCGCATTAATAGGGTTCTTGCTTCCAATAATATAAACTCGTCTATCCAAGCATTTGCACTTCGACCACTTACATCTTTTGATATTTTCGATAAATATTGAGGAGAAATAAACAACTTATCAGCATAAAACCTGACACTATGTTTTGCAGAACAATGTAGACTTATAATACTAAGAAATTTTTCGAAAATTTCGTTTTGTCTGCCTTTGCGACAATTGTACATCAGTTCATACTTTAAAAGAATTGAATTATCCATATAAACGGATGCTTGTTCCATTAGCTCTGTTATTTCTGTTCGGCAAGTACTGTTTTGCAGATACATATAAAGCCATCGAGAAAAGACAAGAAAGTTGGTATTATCTATATTGAAATTGACAATTTCTTCAATTTCATAGTTAACCAAATCCCCCTTTTGAGGGATTTGGTTATATATTGCTAAATTTGTCATGCTTTTAATTTATCACCAATCAGCTATTATTTCTTTTGTATCATAAGTATAAACGCCGAAATAGCCCAATACTCCTCCTGTTATATTACTCGTAGGGTTCGCTAAAGACTCATTTATCCTATTCAGCGATTCAAAATAAGTATATGCACCTTTGTCAAGACATTGCATTTCGATACGGACAACATCCCCTTTCTTGATGTCGTCTCCGCCATTATAATCAGGATCAAAAAGAATAAGGCTACTGTTCTTTTTCCCATCTGTATCTCTATCATCCATTACTTCCATGCCGGGCATTCGTTTCCCATTGATAGATAGAATTGCCCGGTAGTAATTCCTTATTCCCGGAGGATCGTTATAGGTTATTTTAGGGAAATAGCTATCAGTCGTTGTTTTAAACATTATCATGTCTTCTATCGGTACTGCGTATGGCATGGTGGCTACCGATGTATATTCTTGCTGTTCTATTTCAACGTTCAGGTGGTAGGTTCGTCCTTCGATTCCTTTTATTTCTTTTGATTCATACAGTCCCGAAGCCATTAGTTCTAAAATTTCTTTTTCTCCGGTATTATCTGAAATGGAAACCATTACGTTCCGGACAGGAGGATACTGATTATCCTCCCCATAATTTTTAGATTCTACAATATTGACTTTAGCAAATTCCCCGAGTGTTATCAGAGCTTCTATAACATAGCACGGCTCTGATGTATTTACCTTAAGTTCTACTTCCTGTTCACAGGAGAAGAAGAATAGTGAAACGAGTATAAGAATTAATATGTTGACTTTCATATGACGATTGTTTTTAAAATTTGAAATTCCATGATACGGATGGCATAAATTTGAATAATGAATATTGATAAGTAGATAACTTATTGGGATCATCTTTATTTGTCTTAAATTCTATCATATACGGATTTTCTCTGCCGTAAGCATTATAAAGCCCGATAGATAGTTCGGATGTAAATTTCTTTGTTTTCTTTAAGACTTTAGTCGCTTCTATATCAAGACGATGGTAGGCGGGAGCCCTGTAGCCGTTGCGTTCGGTAAAATAGGGGACTTCGTAGCCATCTACCGGATATTTTCCACTAGGATAAGAAACTGCATTTCCTGTATAATAAACCCATGCCGCAGAGAATGACCACTTATCGTTGAGTTCATACATACCGACAACGGATATATCATGCGTCCGGTCTTGTATGGCGTTATACCATTTATTTTGATTTATTCCGTCTATTTTCTTTTCGGATTTCGATAAGGTATAGGATATCCAACCAGTTAAACGCCCCGTTCGTTTTCTTAATAAAAACTCAACACCATACGCTCTTCCTTTTCCAAACAATAATTCTATTTCTATATCATCTTTGCGTGAAGTATTCGCATTATCCTTAAAGTCGATCTGGTTTTTCATATCTTTATAATAACCCTCAACACTGAACTCAAATCTATTGTCTGAGAAATTGCGAAAATAGCCCAATGAGACCTGATCGGCAATCTGTGGTTTGATATAATTTGAACTGGAAGTCCACCGTTCTGATAATTCGTTCATCGCACTGTTTGACAGTAAATGCATATTCTGTGTCGTCCGTGCATAAGATGTTTTTACGGAAGAGTTATTGTTTAAGTTGTAATTGACAGAGATGCGGGGTTCGATATTAAAATAGGTTTTTACGATCTTGCCTGATTTATAAGATGTAGTATCAGTTACATTATGATGCTGATCCAACGTATAGAAGTCGCCTTTACCAAGTACCGAAAATGCAGATGCTCTAAGGCCATACAGTAATTCCAATTTTTCGGAAAGTTTAAGCTGATGGCTTATGTAAGCTCCATTTTCCCATGAGTAGCGGTTTTGAAGGGCTCTATCAGTTCCTGATTTTTCTTCATATCTATATTTTCCGGGGCCTATATTATGATAAGTGCTACTATACCCGAAGCGCAATGTACTTTTCTCTGAAGAGAAGAAAGAAAAATCTTGTTTAAAAATATAGTCATTGATATCCGTTGAAACTTTCATGTCTACATCCATGTTTTCCTCGGCTTTTGTTGAGTAGTTGTTATAAATTAAGGATGTATTCATCAATAATTTACTGTTGAAATTCCTACTCCAGCGAATGGCGCCGGACAGATTGCCATAACTATTATTAAAGAGATTCTTCATACCTACCACGTCCCTCCCCCAATAACCGGATACAATTAATCGGTCTTTGTCTGACAAGTTGAAATTCATTTTCATATTTAAGTCATAGAAATAAAGAGAGGTGCTCTTTGCATCTTCCGCACCGATTGCTTTTGCGACTAAATCCGCATAAGTTCTGCGTCCGGCAATGACAAAGGATGATTTCCCTTTCTGAATAGGCCCGTCAATACTAAGTTTAGAAGAAATAAGCCCAACTCCTCCGTTGAAGTTATACTTTTCCATGTCACCATCCATTGATTGAATGTCAATCACGGAAGATAATCTCTCGCCAAATTGTGCAGGCATCGCTCCTTTGTAAAGAGTTGCATTTTTAATGACATCCGAGTTGAAAGTAGAGAAGAATCCCATCAAATGAGAAGTATTATAAAGAGGAATATTATCCAGAAGTATTGAGTTCTGATCCGAACTCCCTCCCCGAACATATATACCACTACTTCCTTCTCCTGTTGATCTTACTCCGGGTAAAAGTTGAATAGACTTGATAATGTCTTTTTCTCCTAATAATACCGGCAGTGTATTTATTTCTTTTATACTGATTTTCTCTACTCCGCTTTGTACATTCGTTACATTTTCATCTGCCTTTCGCCCGGAAACAACAACTTCTTGCAAGCTGAGACTGGACGGTTTCAGGAATATATCCTGTGTGATATCAGCATTTATCCGAAGTTTTATTTCTTCCTTATCATACCCTATATAAGATATGATAAGGATGACTTCACCCGGAAATACTTTAATTTTATATTCACCATCTACATTCGTTATTGTCCCTTTAGACTCATTCCCCTGCTCTACGATTGTTACTCCAATTAGTAATTCCTGACTTTCATGGTCTCTGATTGTACCCGAAACGACATACTCTTTTTTACTGCTTTGTGCTATGCCATTATGTGCTAGCAACAAAAACAATATTCCTAAAAACATGAATCTTTGTTTGATTGTCATATACGTCTTTTTGCTCTTAATGATTTATAATGCAAAAGAACGTAAATGAGAAATAAGCTTTCAGCCCATACGGACTATATCCTATCCCTTTCGGACAAATGAAGAGAAATCGGTTTATTTCTCATTTGATTTTATGATAAACAAAAGAAAGGTTTTAAGATAAGATTTCCTATATCGTAAATTTAGTATTTTTGTGGACACCAAGTGACCTATTTAGTCTATAGACATTGAAAATAAAATAATGATAACAAATAGTAAAACAGAAGACATTACAGAAATTTTCAGACTTTATAAATTAGCTACTGAATTTCAGAAAATAATGTTTCCAGAGAATCAATGGCCGGTATTCGACCAAGAGCTTATTTTTACAGAGGTTACTGAAAACAGGCAATTTAAACTGATAATTGAAGATCAAATTGCTTGTGTTTGGGCTATAACATATAGTGACCCTATAATTTGGGAAAATGACGATGCCCTTTCTGCTATTTACATTCATAGAATAGCTACAAATCCCGACTTCAGAGGTAATAACTTTGTGAAAATAATTGTTGATTGGGCAACAGAGTTTGCTAAGGGGCAAAATAAGAAGTTTATTAGAATGGATACTTGTGGAAGAAATAAGAGATTAATCAGACATTATGAGAAATGTGGGTTCCAATTTTTAGGCATAAAAAAACTGCAGGACGCCAAAGCATTACCTCTACATTATCATAATGCAGAGGTTTGCTATTTTGAAATAGAATTGAGTTAAGATAGTATTCTTGGAAAACAATACCCGATGGCTTTGTCTGCCTGTTCCGGTTTCCATTATTCACATCAGTAGCAAGTTTTATATTATAGTACCTAATAATATGGAAGATAAAGATCTTTTTAAAGAAATGCTTTCAGGGAGAATGTATAACGATCTTTCTCCAACACTCATACAGAAGAGAAAGCAAGCCGTTTTCTTGACAAACGAATATAATGATAGCTACGGAGAATCTAGTATAGTAAGAGAAACATTATTGCGCAAATTTTTGAAAAAAGTTGGCGAAAATGTTCATTTTGAACCAAATTTTAGATGTGAATTCGGATTTAATATTAGCATTGGAGATAACTTCTTCGCAAATTTTGATTGTATAATGTTGGATGGTAATCTAATAACAATTGGGAATAATGTTCTATTAGCTCCACGTGTTGGATTATATACGGCTAATCACGCCATTGACCCACAAGAACGAATAATGGGAGGTTGTTATGCCCGTCCTATCAGTATAGAAGATAATGTTTGGATTGGAGCAGGAGTACATATAATAGGAGGTGTAACTATTGGAAGCAATTCCATTATTGGAGCAGGAAGTGTAATAACAAAAGATATACCAAGTAATGTTGTTGCCTCTGGAGTTCCATGTAGGGTGGTTCGAATGATAACGGATAACGATAAAACAGAGTATATGAAATCATTTTGAACTAATGTTCGTGAATGAGTACCAAATCAACTCAATTGGGTTTCTTTCGGATTGAAACCGAACTGTTTTCT
>JAJDIA010000003.1 GCA_030266465.1 Parabacteroides sp. OttesenSCG-928-G21
GTTTTTTCATCATTTTCATCCTGTTTTTGCAAAGTGTGTGTTTCTGTAAAGCGGCTTATTTTGAAAAAATGTCATGAAATAGATCGTTTTTCTATCATTTTGTTTTTTATGATTGTGGGGCAGGTTTTAGACGTGACATCGTTTAGTGGAAATGTAGATTTAATGTTATTTTCCTTCTATTTACGAGGAAATTGCCCTTTTTTCTTTTTCTTTGTACTGAATTATCACATACAGATTTATGGACGACGAACAGGTAATGATGCTCCGTACGGAGGATTTGGTGAAAAAATATCGTAATCGAACGGTGGTGAACCATGTTTCAGTAAATGTGAAGCAGGGCGAAATTGTTGGTTTGTTAGGCCCTAATGGCGCGGGTAAAACGACAACGTTTTATATGGCTGTGGGGCTGGTTACTCCAAATGAGGGAAAGATTTTCCTGGATGATATGGAGATTACCAAATTTCCTGTTTATCAACGGGCACGAAAAGGGATTGGTTATTTGGCGCAGGAGGCCTCTGTTTTTCGTAAAATGTCTGTTGAAGATAATATCCGTGCTGTACTTGAAATGACGGATAAATCATCTGAATATCAGAAAGAAAAACTGGAAAGCCTGATTGCTGAATTTGGTTTGGAGAAGGTAAGAAAGAATCTGGGAGATCAGTTGTCGGGGGGTGAACGTCGCCGTGCGGAAATTGCCCGTTGTCTGGCTATCGACCCGAAATTTATCATGCTGGACGAACCGTTTGCTGGCGTAGACCCTATTGCTGTACAGGATATTCAGAGTATTGTGGCTCGTCTGAAACATAAAAATATAGGTATCCTTATCACGGACCATAATGTGTATGAAACCCTGAGTATTTGTGATCGTGCCTACCTGCTCTTTGAAGGGAAAGTGCTATTCCAGGGAACGGCTGAGGAATTGGCTGAAAATGAGATCGTACGTGAAAAATATCTGGGGAAAGACTTTATTCTTCGAAAGAAAGATTTTTAGTCTCTTTTTCCTCCCGGTCAAGCCTTTGCCGGAGTTTTTTTACCACCATAACAAATAGGCCGAGAAAGAGAATGGCGACTATCGTATAGGGAATGATCTCCTGTTGCGACAGATCTCCCGTCATGTAGTGATTTTCTTTCAATTCCGTGTTGGATAGGGTGATGACAGCCAACGCGTTGTTCATGAAATGGGCAAATATAGGCAGCCAGATATTTTTACTCCAATAAACCAAATAACCAAAGAAAGCGCCTAAAAGCATACGGGGAAGAAAGCCGTAAAATTGCAGATGAAATGCGCTGAAAAGAATAGCCACCGACCATATTATCAGGTGTGGGTTTTTGCTCCATTTTCCGATAATGCGTTGCAGAGCGCCTCTGAAAAACATCTCTTCACCAATAGCTGCCGTAGCTGCTATAACCAATAAGTTGGCGAGTAATGACAAGAGGTTGTTTTCTGATAGAAATAGTTCGGTAAGTCTTGTCGCCGACTCTTCTTTTTCTTTCATCCAGGTTTCCACTGGAGCCAGAAAATCCGGTAATATCATTTGCCGGTTGAGTATTTCGGCCAGATTGATAGTGGGCATAATGAGAAACAAGCAGGCGAAAGCTAACAGTAATGACAGGAGTCGTGGTGGTTTTTCGAAATAAAGGTATTGTTTCGGCTTCTCGCTGCATAGCCAGGCTATTCCTATGGTAGGCAGTATAAAGGTGCCTATGGCAGAGATGAATTGAATGAATCGGAGCATATCGATATGTTGGTACATATCGGCGTTAAACCCATATATTAAAAAGAATAATCCTAAGCCGATGAATGAAGCTAAGAAGGCACCTGTTAGCACGAATAACAATAAAAGAAGCAACTGTGCCCAAGCGGAACGTTCTGAAAAAAGACCTTTAAATCGCATGTTTTCTAATATAAAAAAAACTCCTGCCCAAAGATAGGCAGAAGTTTTGTTTTTACTTTACTAAGATGTATAATTACATTCTTGGACGAGCTTCTTTTACGACCATTTGACGGCCTTCAAATTCCGCTTCATTTAATTCGTCAATCGCTTTCTTTGCATCAGAATCATCTGGCATTTCAACAAAAGCGAAGCCTTTAGAACGACCAGTTTCACGGTCTTTTACAATTTTTACGGATTCAACTGCTCCGTACTCTTCCATTACTTGTTTTAAATCATCTTCCCGAACGCGATAGTTCAGGTTACCAATGTAAATGTTCATAAATAAGAAATTAATAATAAAAATGTTTACTTCATGAAAAAAGTAATAAACCGGAATTTCGTAACAGAGAAGAATATTCGACAAGTAACTGAAGAAAAGAAATCGACAAGTAAATGCAGAATCAAAAAACTATGTTATGAATGTTCTAAGGTATATATACCTTTATTCATGCTGCAAAGAAAGCCAAATATTTTCGATAAACAAGATTTTTCAAGAAAAATAACTTAATTCAGAGCTTTTTAGGGCATTTTTTTAAGGTAATTATTGATTTTGATAGAAGTAAGAGAGTTTTAAAACAGAAAAGGGAATGGTCGTTTATTCTATGATAGTTTGTTGTATTACTGAAATGAAAGTATCTTTGTACATTATAAAAAGAAAACAAAATGGGAAGAAATACAGCCGGTAAGGATACGAATCAACATAGGAATCAACGAATGAGAAAGGTGACGGTTCAGACTGCTACGACCTTATTGGCTTTCTTGTTTGATTTGTTAAAAGGGCAAAGTAAAAGTTCCGTGAAATCTTTGCTTTCTCATAGGCAGATTTCAGTCAACGGGAAAGTCGCTACACAGTTTGATGCACCATTAGAACCGAATGATATTGTAGGTATTAGCTACGAACATGGGAAGCCTGAATTTAACCATCCTGAATTGACTATTGTTTGGGAAGATGATGATCTTATTGTGGTCAATAAAAAGGATGGTTTGTTGTCTGTTGCCAGTCTTAAAGAGAAAGAAAAAAATGCATTTTCTTTACTGAAAGCTTACGTAAAAAAAGCAGATCTGAGAAATAAAATATTCACTGTTCATCGTTTGGATAGAGGTGTTTCGGGTCTGATGTTGTTTGTGAAAAACAAACATGCACAAGATAAACTACAGCTGCATTGGAATAAACTGGTTCATAAATATGAATTTGTAGGTGTGGTGGAAGGCCAACCGGAAAAAAATACCGGAATGTTGACCTCCTTGGTTACAGAAGATCCTGAGGCACGGACGTTCATTACAGTAGAAGGAAAGGGGAGTGAGGTTTTTACCCGATATAAGGTGTTGCGAACGAATGGCAACTATTCTTTACTGGTGTTGTCTATTGATTCCGGACGGAAAAACCAAATACGTACATTGCTGGCACAGCAAGGATATCCTATTGCGGGAGATGCAAAAAATAAAGCACAAACCAGTCCAGCCGGCCGCTTGATGCTGCATTCCGGGAAACTTCATTTTACGCATCCGGTTACCGGGAAGGAAATGCAATTTGAAGTACCGATGCCTTCTTCGTTTAGGACAATAACAAAAAAACAATAACAATATCAAGATGAAGAAAACCTTAATTTGTTTGTTTTTAATGCTGTGTTGTATGCAGTTTGCCTATACACAGATATTAACCCCGGTCAAATGGACAATTGAACTGGAGGATGACGGAAAAGCGGAGAAATTCATTCTCTTTACGGCTGTCTCTGATCGCGGTTGGCATCTTTATGATATGAATTTGCCGGCGGGAGGCCCGATTTCGACCTCTTTTTCTTTTGAAGTTCTGGAAGGCGTAGAGTTAATCGGTGAACCGGTGGCTTCGAAAAAACCGACAGCGGTGTATGATGAATTATTTTCCATGGAACTGCGTTGGTATGAAGGAACGGTCTCTTTTCGTCAGAGTTTCCGGGTGACTGATCCGTCGAATGTTAAGATAGAGGGAGAGTTGGAGTTTATGGCCTGTGATGATGCGACCTGTTTGCCTCCGGAAAGGATTGAGTTCGATTTTGATAAGAGGAATATACGCGTGGATGATGTTTTAACGGAACAAGTAACGGACAATGAAGGAGCATCGGCCGAACATTCACAGAATACTTCGACAGGTACAATGAGTGAATCTGCTCTGTTAAGTCCTGTTGAGATTCCTCAGAAATTAACCAATGATGTTTCTCTCTGGACACCTGTCATCGAAGAATTAAAAGCCTTTGGTGATAGTACGGTTTCTGCAGCAGATAGATCCTGGATCTATATCTTCCTGGCTGGTTTTTTGGGAGGTTTGATAGCTTTGTTAACGCCTTGTGTATGGCCGATGATTCCGATGACGGTTAGCTTTTTCCTGAAACGAACCAAAAGTCGCCGGAAAGCTATTCGGGATGCGATAATTTATGGTTTGTCCATTGTCGTGATTTATTTGCTGATGGGGTTATTGATTACGGGAATCTTTGGCGCCAGTGCATTGAATGATTTGTCGACGAATGCCGTATTCAACTTGTTGTTTTTTGCCTTGCTGATTCTGTTTGCCGTTTCATTCTTTGGCGCATTTGAACTAGTATTGCCTGCATCCTGGACAAATAAACTGGATAGTAAAGCCGATTCAACGTCCGGAATTCTGAGTATTTTCTTTATGGCCTTTACATTGGTATTGGTTTCTTTCTCCTGTACAGGACCGATTATCGGAACGCTCCTTGTGCAAGCAGCTACTATGGGTTCATTGTTTGGACCGGCAATTGGTATGTTTGGTTTTGCTTTAGCCCTGGCTATCCCGTTTGCCTTTTTTGCGATTTTCCCGAATATGTTGCAGAATATGCCGAAGTCCGGCGGTTGGCTGAATTCGGTTAAGGTCGTATTAGGTTTTCTGGAATTAGCATTGGCACTGAAATTTTTGTCGGTTGCAGATTTAGCTTATGGCTGGCGTATTCTGGACAGAGAGGTTTTTCTTGTATTATGGATTGTGATTTTTGCATTATTAGGTCTTTACCTGATTGGAAAAATAAAATTCAAGCATGATAGTGAATTGAAATATGTTTCTGTCTCACGTTTGTTCATGGCAATTGTATCATTTGCTTTTGCTCTTTATATGGTGCCCGGATTATGGGGAGCGCCATTGAAAGCGATCAGTGCTTTTGCTCCTCCTTTATATACGCAGGATTTCAGCCTTTATGAAGATGAGGTTCATGCACAATTTGATGATTATGAATCCGGTATGGCTTATGCTGCCCGGAATAATAAACCGGTGATAATAGACTTCTCGGGTTATGGTTGTGTTAATTGCCGTAAGATGGAGGCTTCGGTGTGGACTGATCCGCAAGTCAAACAAATATTGGAAAATGAGTATGTTCTGATTACCTTGTTTGTAGATGATAAGACTAAACTTCCGGAGGTAATTGAAATAGAAGAGTATGGGAAAAAGCGCAAATTGAAGACGATAGGTGATAAATGGAGTTATTTACAACGCAGTAAATTTGGGGCTAACGCGCAACCATTCTATGTGTTGTTGGATAATGAAGGTAAGCCGTTGGCTCCATCCTATGCTTATGATGAAAATATAGCTAAATATGTGCAGTTTCTGCAAAATGGATTAAGGCGTTATAAACAATAAAATGAATACAAGAGAAGAAAAAATGGAGGCGTTCGGGCGTTTGCTGGATGTTATGGATGAGTTGCGTGAAAAATGCCCGTGGGATAAAAAACAAACGAATGAGAGTCTGCGATCAAATACGATAGAAGAAACGTATGAATTGTGTGATGCCATTATCCGGGAAGATAATACCGATATAAAAAAAGAATTAGGGGATCTTTTACTGCACATTGTGTTTTACGCAAAAATAGCGGAAGAGAAACAGACATTTGATATAAAAGATGTCTGCGATGCGCTCTGTCAGAAACTTATATTCAGACATCCACATATTTTTGGAGATGAAAAGGCTGAAACTTCCGGACAGGTTGAACAAAGCTGGGAACAGATTAAACTGAAAGAAAAAGGGGGCAATAAAACCGTATTGGAGGGTGTTCCTGCCGCTTTGCCTTCCGTCGTAAAAGCGCATCGTATTCAGGATAAGGCCCGAAATGTCGGTTTTGATTGGGCGCAACGTGAACAGGTGTGGGATAAGGTGAATGAAGAGTTTCATGAACTGAAGAGTGAGATCGATCATATGGACAACGATAAAATGGAAGCTGAATTTGGCGATCTGTTTTTCAGTATGATTAACGCAGCCCGTTTGTATAAAATTAATCCGGATAACGCTTTGGAACGTACTAACCAGAAGTTTATCAGACGTTTTAATTATGTAGAAGCCCAAATTAATGAGCGGGGCGGGTCATTGAAAGAGACCTCATTAGAAGAGATGGATCGACTTTGGAATGAGGCAAAGGCAAACGAGGTATTAGGCACAAACTAGTTATATGTATAAGATCTTCTATTAAATACGAATGATAATATAGTGCATAATCTATATCGTTTGATTCAGAAAAATAAATTGTTTACATTTACCGCAAAATAGAAAGAATGCAACAATATACGGAAGACGAAATAGTAGCTCAATTGCGCGATCCTGCTCAACAACGAGATGCTTTCGCCTTGGTGGTGAGTATTTATGGGGAAAAGTTGTATTGGCAGATTCGGAAGATGGTGTTAAGCCATGATGACGCAAATGATTTGTTGCAAAACACCTTCTTAAAAGCATGGATGAATATTGACTATTTCAGGGGTGAGGCAAAACTTTCTACCTGGCTTTATAAAATAGCCATAAATGAATGTATTACCTTTCTGAACCGTCAAAGAAGTCAAAATAATATTTCTATAGATGATACGGATGTTTTCCTCCTTGAACGATTGAAAGGGGATGACTATTTTGATGGGGATGAAGCGCAAGAAAAGTTGCAGAAAGCTATTTTGTTGTTACCCGAGAAGCAGCGTCTGGTATTTAATATGAAGTATTATGAAGAAATGAAATATGAGGATATGTCGGAGATCTTAGGAACTTCAGTAGGGGCATTAAAAGCCTCTTATCATCATGCCGTGAAAAAAATTGAAGATTTTTTATTAAAAGCTAATTAAACCTTTTAGAGGTCGTTTAGTCATATTATCGTTAAAGAGTGAGCGTATGAAAAAAAAGCAATCACATTTGGATCAACTTAAGAAAGATAATCCTTTTAAAGTTCCAGACGGATACATGGAAGGGTTGACTCAGCAGATAATGAGTCAGCTCCCTAAAAAAGAGCCGGTGGAAGTGAAACGGATTACCATGACTGACCGTATTCGCCCATGGCTGTATCTGGCTGCTGTATTTGCCGGTTTAGGCTTGTTCTTCAAAGCGATTATCGGTATCTCAACAAGTGATGGAGCAGGGGCCGCCGCTGATTCTCTTTTGGTGCATAATACGAATATGCCTTATTCTTCATACGTAGAGACGTATAATGAAGATGAAGAGTATCTGGAATATATAGAAACCCAATATGCTAATTATCTATTGGCAGAAGAGTGGGATTTTTATGAATAAAATGATAATAAATAACGATATTTAAAACATTTTTGTAATTGAGGCTTGTATGAATAGAATATTTTTCTTTACATTTGTGACGTTTTTAATGGCATTTTCTACTGAGTCGTTTTCTCAGGAAAATAGGTCGCAAAGACCTCCGGAGAGAGAACCATTTGATAGAGGGACATTCGAAACGAGAAGAAATGCTTTTATTACAGCAGATATGGGGTTGACCCCGGAGGAAGCTGCAGCATTTATTCCTTTGGCGGATGAGTTACGCCAAAGAACATTCGAAGCCGGAAATGATTGTCGAAGACTTCAACGGGAAGTTATGAGACGAAAAGACCTGACTGATGCAGACTATCTGAAATTGATAAATGAATGTGTAGAAGTCAGTATGAAAGAGGCTCAACTCGAGCGAGAGTATTATGAGCAGTTTAAGAAAATTTTGCCTCCTGGGAAGTTGATAAAATATAGAGATGCTGAAAATAAATTTGCACGTTTCTTTATGGAAAACAGAGGAGGAGGACAGGGAAGACCTGGTGACAGGGAAGAACCTAGAAGAAATTGAAATTTGAAATAAGAAATATTATCATTATTTGTGTTTTTTGTTTAGATTTAGTTTTGGCGTTTAAGTTAAGGGAGGGGTGGCGACGTGATGTCGGTTCCCCTTTATTTTTTTATAGATTCTTTGTCTATAATTGATTACTACTATATCATGCTCTTTATAACTGTGATAAAGAACTTCACTATTTTATAGCTGTTCAGTCTATTCCCCTCAATTTCTCTTTTCCAATGGGATAACAAGAAAGAGAAATAAACAGGAAGTTCCCTTTTCTTTTTTGATGAATCCTTATATATTTGCAAATTAAGTGACATAACAAGAGAAAGCCATAATTACAGGATAATTTCGTATGAAAATAAATCCTTATTTCAACAGAATAATCGTAAAGTAAATAACCACCCACTAAAATGATGCCATTATGACTAAAATTAACAGACGCAAATTTATCCAGACCGGCGTTGTCGGTGTGGCAGGATTCACCTTGTTAGGTTCAGGAGTTGTAACAACAGGATGTACTCCAAAAGAGCCGATTATAGGTAAAGTAAAATTAGGAAAGACAGGATTGAATGTTTCTCGTGTTGCTATGGGAACAGGGACAGTCGGTTATAATAAAGGCTCCAACCAGACTCGTTTAGGGATGGAGAAGTTTGTCGAGATAGCTCAAAGAGCTTACGAGAGGGGAATGCGCTTTTTTGATTCGGCTGATACCTACGGTTCAGTGCCCTATGTGGCTGAAGCAATGAAATCTTATCCTCGAGAAAATATAACTTTCCTGACTAAACTTTGGACGTATGAAGATGGCTCCGAACGCAATGAGCCTGTGGATAAAATATTGGATCGTTTGCGTCTGGAAGGCAATACCGACTATTTTGATATTGTCTTGATGCACTGTATGCGTAATGGAAACTGGGTAAATGACCGTACACATTATATTGACGGATTAGCAAAGGCTAAGCAGGACGGGATAATTAAAGCCGTAGGAGTCTCTTGCCACAGTTGGGATGCGATGGTTGCTGCGGTTGATCACCCTTGGGTAGATGTGATTATGGCCCGGCTTAATCCGTTTGAAGCAAAGATGGATGGAACAACCAACGATGTGAACGATTTGCTGGCTAAAGCCCGTGCAAATGGAAAAGGAGTTGTTGGTATGAAAATATTCGGAGAAGGAACAAAGATCACAGAAGAAGAGCGTGAAAAGTCTATTCGTTATGCATTGAAGGAAAGCAATATGGATAGCATGACGTTGGGATTAGAATCTGTAGAACAATTGGATGATGCGGTTGACCGGATCCTTCGGATTCAAAAAGAAAAATAAGAATAACCAATTATAAGTTGATGAAATATGGAAAATGAAGTTTTAGGCATTGGTTCAAGGGTAGTACATAAAGAATATGGACCAGGCGTTGTTATTCAGGTAAAATCAAATAGTTATCTGATCACATTTATGGAATATGGAACCAGAGAGATCGCTCGTAGTTATCAGGGGCTGGAGGTTATTGAAGTATTAGAACCTTCCGATGATTTGGTTAGCCTTGAAATGATCGAACAATCTCTGACCAGAATATTACGAACATTCTCAGATATTCAGGAAATTGTTCCTATCGCTGATAAGTGGCGTGGAGGAACATTGATTCTAAAACCATCAAATCCGGAGTTGAAGCCATACGAAATGCCTATTGCAAACTTTTTTAATAAGATAATTCTTATCCGCGACAGGTTAAGAGTGCTGGAACAAAAAGTGAATTCCAGTAATCTGCCGGATGATGAAAAAATAGTTCTTCAGCAATATGTTACCCGTTCGTATGGTAGTTTGACCTCATTTAATATCTTATTTAAAAATAAGTCTCAAAGCTTTGTGGGAGAAGGGGGACGATGATTTTATATATAATTTAATATAGCATGAATACTTCTAAAGTTTACTTTACAAACCTGCGGACCACACCTTCAGCTAATCTTTTGGATAAGCTTGAACGGTTGGTAAAAAGGGCAGGAATCGAATCTGTTGATTTTAAGAATCAGTTTACCGCAATCAAAATACATTTTGGAGAACCAGGTAATCTGGCTTTTATTCGTCCTAATTATGCGGCACGAATAGCTACTCTTTTGCGTAGCTTAGGCGCGAAACCTTTCCTGACGGATTGCAACACCTTATATTCAGGAAACCGGTCTAATGCTATTGATCATTTGCAAAGTGCAATGGATAATGGCTTTAATCCTATTTCTGCCAAATGTGATGTTATTATAGCGGATGGTTTGAAGGGGACAGAGTATCGGGAGATTTATATCGACGGTGAATACTGCAAGGCTCCTAAGATAGGATCGGCTATTGCTGATGCGGATATTGTTATTTCCATGAACCACTTCAAAGGACATGAACAGGCCGGTTTTGGTGGCGCTTTGAAGAATCTGGGAATGGGTTGTGCCAGTGTGGGTGGCAAGTTGGAGTTGCATTCAGCATCACAACCTAAAATTATTCTGAAAAACTGTATTGGATGTAACATTTGTGTGAAGCATTGCGCGCATGATGCAGTGCATCTGAATGCAGATCGTAAGGCGGAAATCGATTATTCGAAATGTGTGGGTTGTGGACAGTGTGTGGCCTTATGCCAGTATACGGCAGCTGTATCAAAGGATGATGAAACTTCTGAACGCTTGAATTATAAGATTGCAGAATATACAAAAGCTGTCTTGCTGAATAAACCGCATTTTCATATCAGCTTTATTATGAATGTTTCACCGGAATGCGATTGCTGGAATCATAACGATGCACCTTTAGTACCTGATTTAGGGATTGCAGCTTCGTTTGATCCGGTAGCACTGGATCAGGCTTGTGCGGATTTGGTTACCAATGCTCCTGTGCTTCAGAATACAAAACTTACGGATAAGCATACACATGAACATACGCATGAGGGTGAAGATAAGTTCTGCTTGGTTCATCCTGATACGAACTGGCAAGCCGGTTTGAAATATGCCGAAAAACTGGGACTGGGGACGTGCGAATATGAATTGATTACCGTATAAAAAGATAGATAAAGATAAAATGAAGACTTCAAGAAGTCTTCATTTTGTTTTTTCACCGTATTAATATTGTCTATATTTGCTTATGTAAACCTAAAAATAAACGAAATGAAAAAGTATTTTGCTGAAATGATTGGAACAATGGTTCTGGTTCTTATGGGATGTGGGAGTGCGGTTTTTTCCGGTGGAATAGCTGATACGGTAGGTGCCGGTACAGGCACTTTGGGTGTAGCTTTCGCTTTTGGTCTTTCTGTGATAGCGATGGCGTATACAATTGGTAAAATTTCCGGCTGCCATATTAATCCGGCTATTACCTTAGGGGTATGGTTGTCTAATCGAATGTCGGGGAAAGATGCCGGAATGTACATGTTATTTCAGGTAATCGGTGCAATCCTTGGCTCTACTCTTCTTTATCTGCTGGTTTCAACAGGCAGTCATGCAGGTCCAACTACTACAGGATCGAACAGCTTTTCTGAAGGTATGATGGCTCAGGCATTTATTGCAGAGGCTTTATTTACATTTATTTTTGTGTTGGTGGTACTGGGTGTGACTTCAAAAGGGGCAGAAAACAATCTGGCGGGACTGGCCATCGGTCTGACTCTGGTGCTTATTCACATTGTATGTATTCCAATTACAGGTACATCAGTTAATCCGGCTCGCAGTATAGGTCCTGCTTTATTCCAAGGTGGAGAGGCACTTTCTCAGTTATGGTTGTTTATCGTTGCTCCGCTTCTGGGAGCTGCTATAGCTGCTTTTACCTGGAAGGCTATTGACGAAAAAAATTAACAGTCCCCTTCCTTTTATAACAATACAGAGCGTGCTTTTATGGTGATAAACAGTTGCTTTTATTGCCATGATCTGTATGTCTCTTTGTGATGATTTAATCGTTCCACCCGGGTGGAACGGCCGACTCACCCAGGTGGAACGATCGACTCACCCGGGTGGAACGGGCGTCTCACCTAGGTGGAACGATTAAATCTCTGTTATGAAGGTATTACTTCATGCACATGTTTGCATAAACAAAAGCAGAAAATTGCGCCTTCTTTCATCGATAAATTTTCTGTGTATTTTGGAATCGTTTTTTTTGTAAAATTCTGAATTTAAGGTGAGTAGTATCCCTGCGCTTGCATTTCAGAAGCCTGAAACAGATTGTACTTTTCTTCTATAAAGGGATAGTCCCAACAGCCAAGATGGTGTAGTAATTCACCTCCAAATCCTGTTTTGAATCGATACAGACCATACATCGGATGAGAAATGTTAGGACCAGGAGAGACGCCGAACATATCATACTCCGTACAGCCATGTCTTTTTGCCATTTCTATGGCTTTCCATTGTAAGGCATAAGTTGGCATATAGTTTCGTTTATGCGATGCTGATGCACCATACAGATAGGTGCCCCTATGCCCTGAAAGTACCAGAAACATAGCTGCAAGAGGTTCCTGATCGGCCTCTGCAATTAATAAAATCACATCGGCAGGAGAATTTGTGTCTTCAGCTTTTGCATTCAGAACAGAAACGAAATAATCAATGCTGTTGATGTATAACCCATTTCTACGGGCTGTTTCTTTGTATAGTGAATACCAGACTTCTAATTTATCCAGACCGGCGATTTTTACTTCAACACCTCTCCTTTTTGCTAACATGATATTATAGCGGGTCTTGGGTTTCATTTGCTTAAGTATTTCTTCTTCAGGAAAAGATAAATCCAGAAATACAGTGGTAGAAGGGAGGATGTCTGAGTTGCTTTTGCGAAGATTCCAGTTAATGGTATTGTAATTAAAATGGAATTCCTGAAACTGTTTTTGCGGAGCACCGATCCATTGCCCGTCACTGTCGTAATGGTCTTCATTACACCAATGCGATCGCCAGTTTAAGTCATAACGAATGCCGATACAATGTTTAGGCAGATAGGAACGAAGGATTTCCGATAACTCTTCCAGGAATGCTCCTTGAAATTCCTCGGAGGGCTCTATTTCAGGCCCATAAGGAATATAAGCAATGCTATCTTCTGAATTTAAAGGTTGTTGAATAAGCAATAGATCAGCGTTAGTACATGCATATCCTCCGACTTTTGTGTAAATATCCCGGTTCTTTACTTTAAAATCGAAGGCTTTTGTATTCAGGCCTTGCCTGTTTTTTACTTCCGACCAAAACGCAGTTTGCTGAACAATAGAAGTGCAATTAATTGCTTGAATCTCTTTTTCAAAAACATCAATTTTCATGATATAAACAAAATGCAGGCAAATATAGCGATAATAAAATAAGATACCTAATGGGCCGCTCCGGCTTCTTCTGAAAATAAGGTGATTAAATCTTGACAGATCAGATTTTAGTCGTTGATATGTTTATTTTTATCTATTTTTGTATTCTTATTCAATCATCAAAATGACGGATCAAACTATAATTTGTGCTATTTCAACACCTCCTGGCAGTGGAGGAGTTGCTGTTGTCCGATTATCAGGAAAGGGCTGTATTGGCCTGGTAGATAAAGTGTTTGTTTCTCCTTCTAAAAAAATATTGGCGGATTGCCGGGCAAATACGATTCATTATGGGGAGATTCGTAAAGAAGATGAGGTTGTTGATGATGTATTGATTAGTCTTTTCCGGGCACCACATTCGTATACTGGCGAGGATACTGTAGAGATTACTTGTCATGGCTCTACCTATATTCAGCAACAAATATTGCAACTGCTTGTCAGCGAGGGATGCCGTTTGGCGCTTCCCGGCGAATTTACACAGCGTGCTTTTCTGAATGGGAAGATGGATCTTAGTCAGGCTGAAGCGGTAGCCGATCTGATAGCCTCTACTTCTGCCGGAATGCACAAGCTAGCACTTAATCAGATGCGTGGAGGGTTTAGTAATGAGTTGATTAACCTACGCGCACAATTACTCGATTTTGTTTCATTGATTGAACTGGAGTTGGATTTCAGCGAGGAGGATGTTGAATTTGCTAATCGTTTACATCTGAAAGAATTGGCGCAAAATATTGATAGCGCTATTACTCGTTTGGCCGATTCCTTTAGTGTAGGAAATGTGATTAAGAATGGCATTCCCGTAGCAATCATTGGAGAAACTAATGCTGGCAAATCAACTTTATTGAATCTTCTTGTCGGTGAGGAACGTGCTATTGTTTCTGATATTCACGGTACAACACGTGATGTGATTGAAGACACGATTAATCTGGCAGGGATTACTTTCCGTTTTATTGATACAGCCGGAATACGGGAGACAAGTGATACTATTGAAAATCTTGGTATTGAGCGTACTTACCGTAAACTTGAACAAGCAGCTATTATCCTTTGGGTGATCGACCTGACAACGCCGGCTGAACAAATTGAAGCTTTGTCTTTAACTATTTTACCTAAAGCGGTTGATAAGCGTATCATTCTTGTTTTTAATAAAGCAGATTTACTTTCATCCGATGAACTTACTATGAAACAAAACCTGTTGAACGATGTCCCGGCAGAACGTATTTTTATTTCTGCTAAAAATCGTTCCAATACTGATATACTACAAGATATATTGCTTAAGGCTGCAGCTTTTCCTGATTACAATCCGAATGATGTTATTGTCAGTAATGTCCGCCATTTTGAAGCTCTAACCAACGCTCATGCTGCTTTGCAACGTGCTATCCGGGGACTTGATGAAGGTATCTCCGGTGATTTTCTTAGCCAGGATATTCGTGAATGTATGCATTACCTTGGAGAAATTACCGGACAGATCAATAATGATGAGATATTGGGGAATATATTTGAGCGGTTTTGTATCGGGAAATGAAAAAAGAGAGAATCAACTCGTCAACATCATACATCAGATACTCTCCATTATAACTTCACCAAAACAAGAAGTGCAATTTATTCAATCAATTACTAAGCCAGCAAAAAACACAATAACTATCTTCAAAAGCACCTAAAATCAATGAAATTAGAAACATTTCATTAATAAATCATACAATATCATTCCCATTTTTGGGACACTTGTTTTTGGGAATAGTATAAAATTTATCTTTTCGTCAGAAGAGAAAAAAGACAGGGATTTATTGATTTAACCATTTGATTTGTTTCAGGAATTTGGGTGTAGAATCAAATCGTTTGATAAAACAGAGGTTCATTCGACCGGTGTCAAAGTATAAATCCATATCGTTGTTGTGGGATATGTAGATGCGGTTGATTACAAAATTCACTCCCAGTGACCATTTCTCGGCATTGTAGCCTGCTGAGAATCGTGGTAGAAGACTTGGAGACACTTCTATGTTTTTGAAAAAACCGTTCAGACTTGCGGCACCCAAACTTATACCTGCTGATAGACCAAATGATACAAAAAAATCACGTTTGATCACAAAAGTATGCGCATAGCCCCCATTTATATTTATCTGGTAATTTGAATGGCGATTGTCTGTATTGATAACCAAAGAACTGTCGGCGGATAGCCGATTGTAATAAAAACCTCCTCCTACTTGAAAGCTACCGGCTGATTTCAATTGTCTTTTAGTCTGATAAAAAGCGGCAGGATAGGAGAATTTTTTATGATTAAAAACATAATGCCCTAAAAAACCATATTGCGTTACAGAAATATCCGGATATAGGTCAACCTGTAAAGGGTCATCCTCTTTAAGAACATAATATCCTTTGTATTGTTGGAAGAAAACGTCGGCTAAAAAACGTTCGCCATAATAATGATACTGAAAATCCAGCGAACGGGTTTTCCCTAGGTTTTTATCTCGTAAAAAATCAAAAGCGATACCACCAGTCAGTGAAAACTCCTTATAAGTTATTCCGAAGCCAATTCCTATAGGCGTATTCGGTTCATAAGTCACTGATTCATTTTTGCTGATTTCGTGCTCTATGGCGGTGAATTTTCGATACACTAAAGCACGTATAGAAAACTCCTGATCGAAAGCTCTGACATAAGAAGAATCGGATTGACCGGAGACCATCACAGGTAATAACAAGAAAAACAGGATTATAAAAAGACACTTCATGAAATACGTATTGACTGCATCTGTTATATAACGCATTAAAAGCAACTTAATTATTTGAACGAATGTTGAAAGTTTTAATATTTTGTATATTTGCTTTGTTATGATTAAACAGATCTTGTTAGTAGGCTTAGGTGGTGGTGTGGGGAGCATATTTCGTTACCTTACTTCTGTTTGGGTTTTACGGCGTTTTACATATGACTTCCCATTAGCTACTTTTATTGTGAATATAGTCGGTTGTTTTTTGATTGGATTACTCATAGGATTTTCTTTTAAACATAATTGGGTAGATGAGAATATAAAACTTCTTCTTATTACAGGTTTCTGTGGTGGATATACTACTTTTTCAGCTTTTGCTTTAGAAAACTGGGGGATGATTGAAACCGGTAATTATGGGGCTTTTGTTTTTAATGTTTTGGGAAGTGTAGTTTTAGGCATTACAGCAGTTTTTATGGGATTACTGCTAACCAGATAAGTTAATATGAAAAGTAAAGGAATGATGATGAGGTGTAAAATGAAGAAAAGTTTTCAATTGATTTTATTTGTGCTTTTGGGTTGTTCATCACTCTATGCGCAATGTCCGAGAGAAAATAATTTTTTCCGGAGCGGAGAAGAATTAAGCTATGATATGTATTTCAATTATGGTATTATTCGTAGCAAAGCAGGCTCTTCAAGTCTGAAAATAACAGATGCGGATTATAATGGAATAAGCGGTTATAAAATGACTATGCTGGCGCAGACCTCCGGATTGGCTAAGAGTCTGTTTTCATTGAAAGATACGATTAGTTGTTATACGACAAAGACGATTGTTCCGTTAGCTTATGTCAAGCATGCATTGGAAAGCGGGGATTATACCATTGAGACAGCTGAATATGATTATTCAATGAGCGATAGCGTTCGTATGCATGTGAAGCGGGAACGGAATGGCGTTCTTCGGTTTGATGAAGTACTTTCGTCAGCGCATTGCATGTATGAGATGATGAGCATTGTTTATTATGCACGCACATTGGATTATGCGAGTATGAAAAATGGCGATATCCAGACTGTTAGTTTTCTTTCGGGAAGAAATATGATGAATATGGATATAGAATATCGGGGGACAACCAAAATAAAAGCCAATGATAAACAAGAGTATATCTGCCATATTTTAGTGTTGAATTTGCATGAAGATTCGGCTTTCGAGAATAAAAAAGAGGCGATGAAGGTTTACCTGAGTGCCGACAATAATCGAATCCCTGTCCGGATAGATTCACAACTTAAGATAGGAGGGACAAAGGTGGTGCTGAAAGAGGCAAAAGGTTTATTGAATATAAAGCTTTGATTCAAAACAATAGCTGACCAATCATTGTTGTAAATATATACTTAAACTTATAAATATAGAAACGATGGGACGAAAAAAAGGAGTAAAAATGACAGAGGAGCAAAAAGCTGCGATGAGAGCTAAACGCGCCGCCAATAAAGCCAACAAAAAATCAATGGAAAAGGGAGATTCAGTGAAAGCAATTACAGATGCCTTTAAGCATTTGTACAAAACAATAGAAAAGCATGCTGGAGGAGCAGGTGAAGAGGTGATTGATAATGTCAAGAAACAAGTGGCTGATTTAACCGGTTTGACGGAACAAAAAATGCAGGATGCCCGTAAAAAAGCAATCGAAGTGGCCGAAGATAATGTCCGGAAAGCACAGGAAAAACTGGAAGAGCTAAGACAAAAATACGATAAATAATCGGTTGATAGTTGTGTATAAAAAACTGCCACAAAGCTATAACAGTGCTTTGTGGCAGTTTTTTGTATAAGTTTTCAGAATTACTTTTTGATCCAAACCTTAGTAACTCCACCGAATACCATTTTGTGGTAATCTTTTGCATCAGCAAAACCTTCCAGAACAAAATCTTTTCCGGCTTGTGTGTAAAAGTCGTTCGGCGTTACAGATGTTATTTCTGACAAGTCGCATTCAATAATAATTTCAGCTTCTTTATAGCTCATCTGGCCGGTAGGAGTGGCAACGGCGGTTAGTGTGGATTCCTTCATTTTTTCGGTTCCTTTACCGGTTTTACTTCCCAGGAACAATACCTGATCGGTATATTGCTGAGGAAAATAAGACATCGTGTACTTTTGTTCTTTCCGGATATACTCCAATGTATATCGGTTTGCTCTTAAAAAACACCAGGTAACCGGCTGACCAAGCATCGTTCCCGGACCTCCCCAACCAGCAACCATAGAATTGTAGTCGGATGAATTGCCTGAAGTCAGCACCGTATTTCCACGGCCCACGTATTTGTAGATATAATCCATTATCTCTGCATCCGGAACGGCCGTAAACAAATCATTGAAGTTTTTGTCTTTCACATCTTCCGTTGTTTCCGTTTTTTGCGGAGCAGTATTGATCTCCTCATTCACTTGCTTTTCACTACCGGAGGGCGTGTTGCAGGATATAGCCAATAGGGCTACCATTATAAAAATAAGATAGTTCTTTTTCATTTTTCTTTGTTTATGAGTTACATATGATTGCAAAAGTAGAAATTCATTGTGTTCTTTTTCCATTTTCATCCTTATTATTTCTATTTTTTGTTAGGATGAAATCTGTTGCCGACAATTGTCGGCAATATTGCCGATAACTATCGGCAAGCTTGCTGATAATTATCAACAATTCTGCCGACAATTGTCGGCAACAAAATAGTTGCTTATGAAACGGGGAAATGACCGTATAGAAATAACGATTTCATGCTGAAGAAAAACAGGGTTGTTATTGCACTCTCACAGTGCATCTTTATTCCTTTTTTGCACTTTTAGAGTGCATTGTCTGCTTAAGTGCAAGAAATTTATGCGCCTACATATAAGTGATATGCCTGATTGCCTACAAGGTAACTATTCGGTTTTACTGTCTTTAGCCGGAAAAGGGAAGAATTTCGTTCTGTTTGAATAATATTTTTTGTATTTTTGAACTGAATCTTATATGAATAGAATTAACTGAGAAAAACAGTATTGAAAGACAATAATCTAACCCGGATAAATCATGAAAAAACCCTTGATGTTTTATCCCTAAGATTATCTTGATGTAGAAAACACGTTTTTCCATAAAAAAGATAATAAGTATGAAAGCAGTATTTGTAGGATTAGGCTATGTTGGGTTGCCGACGGCTGCGCTTGTTGCAAGTCGCGGTATATCAGTAACTGGCGTGGATGTTAATCCGGAAGTAGTTGATACCATTAATAATGGTGAAATACATATTGTAGAACCTGAACTTGGCCAATTGGTGAAACGGGTAGTAGCGGAAGGAACTTTAAAAGCCTCCCTGAAGCCGGAGGAAGCGGATGCTTTCTTTATCGTAGTGCCAACTCCTTTTAAACAGAATCATCGGGCAGATATTTCCTATGTTGAATCGGCGGCTTTGTCGGTGGTACCTTTTCTTCGTGAAGGGAATCTTTTTGTGATTGAGTCTACTTCGCCGGTCATGACAACAGAACGAATAGCCGAGTTGATTTATAAAAAAAGACCGGAGCTTAAGGATAAAATTTATATAGCGTATTGTCCGGAGCGTGTATTGCCTGGAAATGCATTATATGAATTAGAGAATAATGACCGCGTAATTGGTGGAATTAATCCGGAGTCAGCACAAAAGGCAATGGCGTTTTATAAGCAATTTGTGAACGGGGAATTGCTCCCGACTAACGCGCGTACGGCGGAGATGTGTAAGTTGACAGAAAACTCATCGCGTGACGTGCAGATTGCTTTTGCGAATGAATTATCTATGATTTGCGACCGGGCGGGGGTGAATGTATGGGACTTGATCGCATTGGCTAATCATCACCCGCGCGTAAATATTTTGAATCCCGGAAGTGGGGTGGGAGGGCATTGTATCGCTGTTGATCCCTGGTTTATCGTTTCCGAGTTTCCGGAACAGGCACAGATTATTAAGCGTGCACGGGAAACAAATGATTATAAATCAGACTGGTGTGCGAATAGTATCTTAAAGGCTTGCCGGGAGTTTGAGGAACGGACCAATCGTGAACCTATAGTTGCCTGTATGGGACTGGCCTTTAAACCGGATATTGATGACTTGCGTGAATCTCCTTCGAAATATATAACTTCGCGTATTATCTCCGAGTCGAGAGCTGAAGTGCTGGTTGTAGAGCCGAATGTGGAAACACATAAAAGTTTTAATTTGACAGATTATAAGGAAGCTTACGAAAAGGCAGATATTATCGCCTTTTTAGTGGCACATAAAGAATTTAAGGCTCTTGCATATAATAAAGAGAAAAAGATTTTGGATTTTTGTGGTATCTTTAAAAAATAAATTCGGAATAAAAACTTGAGATGATGAAGAAAATTATGTTGGTTTTCGGAACCCGGCCGGAAGCGATTAAAATGGCACCACTGGTAAAGGAATTTCAGAAATATCCGGAAAATTATGAGACGGTTGTTTGTGTAACCGGCCAGCATCGTGAGATGTTGGATCAGGTACTGAATTTCTTTGAAATACAACCTGATTATGATTTGAATATTATGAAACAGGGTCAAGACCTGTATGATATAACGTCACGGATATTAATCGGAATGCGGGATATACTGAAAGAAGCCGCTCCTGATCTGGTATTGGTGCATGGCGATACAACAACTTCGATGGCGACAGCAATGGCGGCGTTTTACCAGTTGATACCGGTCGGACATGTGGAGGCCGGATTGCGGACACATAATCTGTATAGTCCATGGCCGGAGGAGATGAATCGTCAGATAACCGATCGTATATCTCTTTATCATTTCGCACCGACATCACTCAGTAAGGAGAATTTGATTCAAGAAGGTATTGATGGTAAGCATATTGTTATTACCGGAAATACGGTTATTGATGCATTGCACGTGGTGACGGATAAAATACAATCAGACACTCAGGTAGAGCAAGTGTTGAAAGAGAATATTTTTGATTCGGGATATGATATTAATAGGCTGAATGATGGACGAAGACTGATTTTAATTACCGGACATAGAAGGGAAAATTTCGGGGAAGGGTTTCTGAATATCTGTCGTGCGATAAAGCGGCTAACCGAATTATATCCGATGGTTGATTTTGTTTATCCGATGCACTTGAATCCAAATGTCCGCAAACCGATACGGGAGATATTCGGAGACGAAAATATGATTTCAAACATGTTCTTTATAGAACCGTTGGAATATCTGCAGTTTGTCTATTTAATGGGGAAAAGTTTTGCTATTCTTACGGATAGCGGAGGTATCCAGGAAGAGGCTCCGGGATTAGGCAAGCCTGTTTTGGTGATGCGTGACACAACGGAAAGACCGGAAGCATTGGAAGCAGGGACGGTAGAATTAGTTGGAACAAATTATGATTTGATTGTTGAGAAAGTTTCCCTGTTATTGGATGATGAATCGTATTATGATTCGATGAGTAATGCTGTAAATCCTTACGGGGATGGAATGGCAAGTATGCGAATTGTTAAGGCGATAGGGGGTTAGTCTACTTCATATACAGCGTCGCACACAGCTGCTACCTGATGTTTGTGTGTGACGATGATGACTATTCTGTTTTTCAGATGATGTTTGATCGTTTGCAGTATTTCGGTTTCCGTGATCTCATCCAACGCGGAGGTGACTTCATCTAATAATAAAACCTGTCCGGGTGCTAAAAAAGCGCGCGCGATAGCTAGTCGTTGGATCTGTCCTCCGGAAAGACCTTCTCCTTGTTCTTTTAGTATAGTATCTAATCCTTCCGGCATCTTGAGGACAAAGTCGGCTGATGTTTGCCGTAAAACCTCTATCAATTGTGCATCTGTCGCTTCCGGGTTACTGATTTTTAAATTATCACGGATCGTTCCGGAAAAGAGGTGGTTATCTTGTGGTACATAAGAGAAATTGATGCGTGTGTGTTCATTTACAAGATAACTGCTAACTCCATCGGATATAGTGATTTCACCTTCCTGCGGATGAATTAGTGCCAATAAAAGCCGTAAAAGAGTTGTTTTTCCACATCCGGTTTTACCTGTAAGCGCTGTCATTGTACCTTGTTTGAAGTCCATGTTGACCTGTTTCAATACAGGAGATTTCGGCACATATGCGAAAGAGATATTTTTCAAATTTATACGTTGAATATCCACTAATTGTTGCGTTTTTCTATATGTCTCTTGTGGAATGTTTTCCAATTCGTATAAACGCTCTCCGGCCGTATATACTGAAACGAAGCTTGGAGCCAGACTTACCAATCCCAATGCAGGACCTTGTATCATATTAACTAATTGCAGAAAGGCGGTGAGTGTCCCGAACGTAATGGCTCCGGCTTGTAATTCAAATAATCCCCACGAGAAGGTAATCAGGTAGCCGACAGTAAAACCTAATGACAGAATCGTGTTAGAGAATATGGAAAAACGGTTTTGTTCTTTGATTTTTCGAATATTATCTTGTTGTTTATCATCTAACTGCTTTTCGAATAAAGATTCTAAACGCAATGCCTTAACTATCATGCCATGCTGAATGGATTCCTGAAAGAATTGACGAACCTGACTGGATGTTTCCTTTATCTCTTTGGACAATCTACGCATTCGTTTGAAATAAATTTTGCTGAATAAAAGGACAATCGGAACCAATCCGGCTAATATCAACGCCAAAGTTTTGTTCATGACCAGCATAAAGATGAATGCTCCACAAAGGCGTAAAAGTGTAAGAACAAACTGTGGAATAGTCGTGGAGAAAAGGTGAACAACATCGCCGATATCCGTATTAATCCGCGTCATAATATCCCCGCTGTGATATTTCTGTATTTGTTGCCATTGAGCCCGTAATGTATGTGAAAAGAAATGCGCTCTAAGTCTGCTTTCAATAAAAACTCTTAGCCGGACCGTAGTCCATGAAATGGCTATCTTTAATCCGATAGATACAAATAACAAAATTGCAAGTAAAAGAATCGTATGGATTAAATTTCCCGGAATAGCATTTGTTGCTACGTCGATCAATTGTTTTGAAAGTGCGATAAGGTATAAAGAGAGGCCAACCTCTATAGCACCCAAAATAAGGATGGGGATTAGAGGTATAATGAAACGTTTGGATAAACGAAAAAGATAAATAATCGTTTCTTTCATCTTATTGTTGTTTCTTACCTTGAATAGGTAGAGGCTCGTTCTTGATTAAACTATTAAAAATAGTATAACTGTTGCGTAATAATTTTCGTCGGGCATAATAAGGAGCCACCGGAATGAGATCTATAAATCTGGATAAGATCTTTTTGTAAAAAACATATTTTTTGCTCAGGACTTGCATTGAAAAGGGGGATTTATGGATTTCAATACCATAATCAATGATCTCATTACCGATGTCGCCGGTGAATAGCATATCGTTATGTAATTTTTTTTCGGCCTTTTGTGTATAAGCTGGCATCCATGGTTGAGCGATTTTTTTATCTAAACCTAAGTGATGAACAGCTATAGCCGTAAAAGTCGAAATGAAGCGTTCCATCCGGACTTTCTTCAAATAAGACATCACTTTGGGATAATCAATATTGGCATGTTCTTTTTCTAAAAAAAGCATCCAGTCACATAAGTGACGAATACCAATTCCCCAGGAAAAAAGATGCTTGAAGGGATGTACAGACAAAAGAACGGCTGTTGTATTCACATCAATAGTTTCATATACAAAGTCTTTGTCGTGTGCTGATATGGGATAAATATCTTTCCATGTATTCTCTGTATTAGCTTTTGCCGGTAAATTGATGGCGGAATGGTGTAGTTCTACCGAGACCGAATCAAAACTGAATTTATCGTGCGCATTAGAATGAATTAAAGGTATTCCAAGGCTGGCAATATAGTCTACAGACTTGTCAAAGTTCTCGGGAACAAAAAAATCGATATCACCTGTCATTCTCAGAGATGGATCAGGATAATATCGGGCAATGGTAATCCCCTTAATTATTAAAGGAGAAATATGGATAGAATGGAATAGCTCACGAAGCTTGTAATAGGTTTGTTGTAAATGTTGATGGTGCTGAATGATCTGATAGGTGCGCTTGTACCAATCTAAATAGAGAGAGCGGGCAGGCATAGATATGGAAGGAAGCTTTTGTACGGCAGGAAAACACACACCGGTAACAGTTTGTTTTTCAACTAAAGAAAAAAGCTCTTGCCATTCTTTGTCATCAAAATGTTGAAAAAACACAGGATCCGGAGTCTCTTCTCTCAGTCCACAGCGAAGTAATTCCCAAAATGCATGGATGATTTTGGGATTAAAAATTTTATTCATTCACATTTAGAATGTTCAATTTTTTAAGAATGTCGATTAACTCATCAACATCCGCTTTGGCTTGCTCATAATCAACAAAATAATTTTGAAGAAGGATGTCGATTAAATCGTCCGGTAAAGCACACTCTTTTTCAATCAATGCATCAACCAACAAAGCGGCAGAGTCATTTAAAACTAACATTTTTGAAAAATTTGTACTTTCTTTACCGGCAGCCAATAATACTTTTTCACCAGCCACTTCGCGTATCAAAAAACCAGATTTTAATTTTGCATTCATTCTTGAGAATTTAATCTAACGGTATTTTGTATATCTAAAACTTAATTAACGTCCAATACTGCAACTAAATGATAATTCCGCTGCATCTTTACCCGGAAATGATTTCAACCGGAATGATTTTATCTGTTGTACTAATACAGATAAAGTTCTTGTTATACGATCAAATGTTTGAATATCTTCTCGCATTAGTGAACAAGAAGATAGTAATTGTTCAAATAATTTTAACGAAGATAAAGGAATAATTTCATTTTGCAAGGCCTGTTCCATAACAAAAATGGTATTTAAAGATACTCCGTCATTTTTATAACAGGGTGTTTTCCCACTCCAGGGTGTTCCAAATATATAAGGTTTTCCTTTGAATAAACGGATCGCAGGCTGATCGTCATTCAATAATTCGGAACCGGGAATATGTTTTAACCAGAGTTGAGAATGAGTACTTTTCCCTATACCGGAAGGTCCCATAAAAGCAACACCTTCTCCTGACTGTTTTATACATGAGGCATGAATCAGTACTGTATCAAAGTATGCAGAACTGTAAATGAATGCCATCATAATAAAGTTATTCATTACAAAAAAGTCATCTGGAGATGAGAATGTAGTGTCAACCTCTATCTCCGACCACTGTTTTTTAGCATGCAGTCTGTACTTCTTCTGATCGGAATTGTTAATCGATAAAATAATATCACAGGTGTCGTTATTCAGGTAAATACTATAACAACAGCCGTCTAATTCAAATTCATAGGAGGGTTTCTCTTGTATTTCCGGAAGATTTCGGATTTTAAGTGTAAACAAAACGTTTTCATTTTTCTGTTCCGAAATGCGAAAAGGGGAATAATTAGAAAAATAAGGAGAATTCATCTCTTCACTCTCAATACAAATGTCAAAACCTGCGATGTTGTATAGCATTTTACACATAAATTAAAAGTTGCATAATAGAAACAATTGTTTATAAATAATGTTCCGTATCACGGATTGGTTATAGCATTATGTTTGTCTTCTCTCACGAAAATGTTTCATAATCGGATATAGCCATAAACGGATCGGTGTAGCTATAATCCAGACTTTGCTTATGATTCGCCAAAGATAGTTATCACAAGATATCTTTTTCCCATCACGATGGATAATAGAAACATAGCCAATAATATTTTTTTCGGGCACATATTCATACGAAGTGTCTCTTCGGTTATCTCCACGGATTAAAAACAGATCATTCGTTTTACGGATAATTCGGTGTAGAATATACTTCTCTCCTTGTTGAAAAAAAACAATTCTTCCCGGTCTTAAATCTTCCGGTCGGGGAGACTTCAGTGTAACCAAATCACGATTGTTGCGCAGAAAAGGATACATACTGCTTCCCTTAACTGGAATAATGGCGGAATGACCATTTAAAAGCGTTTCTTTAACTTGCTGGCCTAATATAACGTTATTAATCAATAGCATTAAACAGGAAGTTCTATTTTACGAAGCATGAATCTTCATTTGGATTAGTTCACTTGGAATGATATTAAGCTCGTTTGGGACGTCGATTTCTGCACTTGTTTTTGTCTTTTCTTCAACGATCATGTTATTTCTACGATAATCATTAGGTGAGCATCCCCGGTGATCCTTGAAAATACGATAGAAAGTACTTCTGGAAACAATACCACATTCTTTTGCTATAGCATCAATCGTATAATCAGGATGTTCCAGTAGTAAAGAGCAGGCATATTCAATCCGCATATTAAGAATAAAATTCTTTAAACTTAAATTGGTACATGTCTTAACAGCTTTTACTAAATATTTTTCATTGGTGTTTAGTAAAGAGGCTAATTTAGAGCGGTTCAATCCTTTTTTTGTGAAAGTTTCATTTTTCATTAGACGTTTTCTTAAACGGTTATATAACCCTTCAAGATAATCTTTTTCGTTGTCAGGCATAGTGAATAGTTTTTAAGTGAGTTTGTAATTGTTTGTCATAGGTAAAAAACGAAATAATTAAAGAGTCCGTTTGTGATAAAAACATTTTAAGGGTGTTTATGAACGTACAAATGGCCAAATAGCCCAAGGGTGCAATTCGTTGTTTTCATAGATGAAACGGTAGGGCTCAAATTTAATGCCGTTTAATAAAGTAGCCATATTGTGTGAAGGATTTGCTTGATAGATCTGTTCGATTTTGCTCAATCCACGATTATCAAGTTTTCCATAGCCGACCACAAATAAGGTTAAATCACTAAAACGACCTATAATTTGGGTATCTGTATATTGGGAGGATACACAATCCAATAAAATATAATCATATTCTGCTTTTAATAGCTGAATTAGTTGTTCGAGTTTTTCTTCAAATAATAATTCGGTCGATTCAGGAGTTATATTGCCGGTAGATATATGATCCAGTCTCTCGTTGATTGGAGAATGGGTGATAATATTACTGGCTTTTTCTTTTCCTTCCAAATAATCGACAAGACCGACTAATGAAGTTTTTGCTCTTTTTTTCTTCCGAAAATCCAGATCTATCACAATAACCTTTTTTCCTGAAAAAGCAAAGCTGGCTGCCAGATTCTTGGCGATGTATGTTTTACCTTCTTTATCTTGATAAGAGGTGATCATGATGGTTTGAATTCGTCCCTTTTCGGATTGTATCAGGTTGAGCTTGGCTCTGACATTTCGTAAAGCCTCTGTCGTACGGTCGTTTTCACCTTGACGGATAGCAATAATCTCTTTTTTCGCATCTTGGGAAAAAGGTATATTCCCTAAAAACGGAACAGGTATACTCTCTTCTATTTCTTTTTGACTATATACCTTATTGCTTAATGCGGTAATTAACCATAAAATGATTCCGGGCAGAAGTAAGCCGAAACTGAAAGCAATTAGCAGGATTAATTGCCGGTTGGGAGAAATAGGCGACGAACTACCATAAGCTGTATCTATTACCTTAGCGTTGTTCTCCTGAATAGACTGTGATAGGGCAGCCTCTTCTCTTTTATTCAGCAGATACAGATAAAGTGACTCTTTGATTTTCTGCTCACGCTCAACAGAAAGAACATATTTTTGCTGAGTAGGTACCTGCGATATGCGTCGTGATGCTTGTGCTTCTTGTTCACGGGCATTTCTGATACGGATCTCCAGGCCTCCGATCAGATTGTCTACAGAAGACACAATGGTTTGCCGAAGGGCATCCAGCGAATTATTTAGATTTAGGACTACCGGATTCCGGTCACTGGCATCAGCGCTTAATTTGTTACGTTGTAACATCATACTGTTGTATTCCGTTATTTGTCGTTCGATGCCTGCTTCTGATAGCCCTGTATTCGAGGGTAATAGTTCGTTTTGTTTAGATTGATCGGCCAGATATTCCCGGATAGATTGCGCCAAAGTCAACTGATTCTCTAAATTGACTCCTTGTTGCTGATATAGGTTTGTTGATTGCAAATAAATGCCGGTTTCCGAACTGATATCTGTCAGTCGGTTCTGTCGTTTATAGACTTCTATGTCGGAATCAACACTGCCAAGTTCGGCTTCGATTATAGTAAGACGTTCATCGATGAAGTTGGATGTATTAATAGCCACTAAGTCTTTGTCATTGTTTAAATCATCATTATAGACAACAATCAATGTATTTAAGATATCTTCAGCCCGTCTGGGAGCAGCATCATTTAATGACAATAGGATAATGGTGCTACTTTGATTTGCTAATGATACACGTATACTATTACTCAAAGCACTGGCCATAGCTGCCATACTGTTTTTTCGAATGGTAATAGGTTCATTGATGTACCTCTCTGTGTAGGATGAAGTTGGCGTGAAAACCAATCGACCAAAAGGGGAGTCAATGGTATCATTAAGTAATGCTTTCATTTTCCACAATCCTGTTTCTAATTCTGAAGTGAGCAGGATCTCATTTTGTGATAGCGGAGTGGCAGTCAACTCGAAATTCCAGCTTGAAGCCTGTGTCTCGGTTTCATCAGGGAAATGGATCGTTATGGGAGAGTTTTTATATAACTCTGTTGTTCTTAATCGAATTTTGCTTTTATAAGTGATATCCAACCTTAATCGGCGTACAACCTCTTGCATTAATCGTTTGGATTTGAAAATCAATTGTTCATTTGCAACATTAGTTATATTGTTAAACATATTTATCTCATCGAAAATGGCAATGTCATTCATTCCTCCCTGAGCCTTATCGTTGATCATAACAGAGATAGTCCGAGTATATACATTAGGTTGAGTACCAATATATAAATAAGCTGTTGCGCAGAAAATAAGAACAGAGGCTACAAACCAATACCAGTTGTTTAGTACAAATCTGACTATATCACTAACATGAATCTCATTATTTTTTTCTGCAGATTCTAGCTGGTTAAAATCGTGTGTTGTCATAATGAATTAATTATTTACCAGGTTCAGAACTAAAACAACCATAGATGAAATGAAAGATAATCCGGATATCCAAACGCTGACGGAATTATTCTGATTGATATTGCTCTGCCCTGCCTTTGACTTATTCGGTTCTACGTAGATAATATCATTTTGCTGTAGATAGTAATAAGGAGAAGTGAAAATATCTGCAGAACGAAGATCGTGATAGCCAATCGTACGTTCATTACCATCTTCACGAATTACGACAACACGATCTCTTTTCCCGTAGATAGTGAGATCGCCTGCCATGCTTAATGCATCCAATAGAGTAACCCGTTCACTTGAAATATTAAAGCTACCGGGATTGTTGACTTCCCCGATAACAGATACTTTAAAGTTTCGGAATTCAACCGTTACAATAGGATCTTTAATCAGATCTTCACTGATCAACTTTTCTTTGATTAATTGAACCAGTTGCCGGCGAGTTAATCCTTCCACATGTAATTTCCCCAGGATAGGGAAATCGATATTTCCATCAGCATCTACCAAATAACCCAAAACCCGTTGCTGGGAAACATTACCGCCTGCTGTCCCTAATTGATAGGATACAGTAGGCATATTGAAGGGTAATGCCAATTCAGGATTTTGACTGTTGACCATTATAGACAACATGTCGTCACGGTGTACTTTGATTTCATACTCATTTGTGATCACTTCTTGATTATGCGTTTCCAGATCTTGTAAATAGACAATGTTTTTACGTGAACCGCAAGAAGAAACAAGTAGTGTCATTAATAAAATTAAGGGAATAATTTTTGTGGCCATATAAGCAAAATTTGTTATTTGTTTGTCATTGTTTTTTCAAAAACGCTCAGTATCCGATCTAGGTCCTTTTCAGTTAAAATGGGACTGGAAGGAAGGCATAACCCTTTTTCAAAGAGTAATTCAGAAGTCTTTTCTCCATAAAACGGATAATCTTCAAAAACCGGTTGTAGATGTAGAGGCTTCCATAGCGGCCGAACCTCTATATTTGCATCCTCCATGGCTAATCTTAGCTTTTCACGATCATACCCGGCTAAGGAAGGATCAATGAGTATACAGGTTAGCCAATAATTGGAGTAAACGGTTTTATCATTATTTTGAAAAACAGTTATGCCTGGATAATTGGACAAACGCTCTGCATATATTTGATGAATTTCTCTCCTGCGAGCAACATGTTCATTCAAAATACTCATTTGTCCTCTGCCAATGCCGGCGCAGATATTGCTCATCCGGTAATTATAGCCAATCCGGCTATGTTGGTAATGAGGAGCCTGGTCCCTGGCTTGAGTGGCATAGAATTTAGCTTCATTTGCAGATGCTTCATTTGGGCAGATTAATGCACCACCACCGGACGTTGTTATGATCTTATTACCATTAAAAGATAAGACGGAATAATTTCCCCATGTGCCACATTTTTGATTCTTATAGACTGAACCTAAAGCCTCTGCGGCATCTTCCAATAGGGGGATGTCGTATTTCTCTGCTATTTGTTTTATTTCATGCATCTTTGCCGGCATACCATACAGATGGACAACGATTATAGCCTTTGGTTTCCTTCCGGTTTTTTCTATTCGGTCTGTAATCGCTTCTTCCAGATATTTCGATGAGATATTCCAGGTTTCACCTTCACTATCAACGAAGACTGGCTTGGCTCCTAAATATTTGATTGGATTAGCAGAAGCAGCAAATGTGAAACTTTGACAAATCACCTCGTCCCCGGGTTTTACGCCCAATAGGAGCAATCCCAAATGGATCGCAGCTGTACCGGAACTTAGGCTTACTATTTTTTTATCTGTTTGTAAATATTGTTCCAGATCCTTTTCAAAACCATCTACATTTGGACCTAAAGGAACAACCCAATTCGTATCAAAAGCTTCTTGGATATACTTCTGTTCGTTGCCACTCATGTGGGCGAGTGAGAGGTGGATGCGTTCTTTTTTCATCTGTATTTATCGGGTAGTTTACTTCCTGTAATAGTCCAGAAAAATATTTGCATATCTAACCAGAACGACCATTCGTTGATATATCTCTTATTTATCCTTACTTTATCCGGATATATTACATTGTCGTTATAATGTTGGGGATTTTTTTGTTGAGCTAATATTTCTTCTTCAGTGATATACTTCAATGTTGCTAATCCTGTTAATCCCGGTCTTACGGATAATATAATCTGATCGTCCTTATTCAATCGATCGGCATAACCGGGAACATCTGGGCGAGGACCAATGAAACTCATGTCTCCAATCAGAATATTCCAAAGCTCAGGCAATTCGTCTAATTTTAATTTTCTCAATATGCTTCCTAATGGTGTAATTCGGCTTTCTCCTTTGACGGAAACAGAAGAACCGGAGTGATTGATAATCATCGTACGGAATTTATACATCGTAAATAATTTTCCGTTTTTCCCAACTCGGATTTGTTTAAATAAAATGGGACCTGGCATAACCGCTTTAATAAGAATAGAGATGAACAAAAGTACAGGCAATAAAATCAAAAGCCCTATCAGTGAGACTGTTATGTCAAAACCTCTTTTCAGCAGCATGTGTTGTTTTTCTGAGAATATTCTATATATATATAGTTGTCGGGTAATTCTTTTACCACCTGTATCTGATTTACAGCTTTTGATGATGAAATAGATGCGGTATTGTTTTTTGAGATGGTTGCAAATAGCCGAAAATTAGATTTCCAACAAATATCAGATAGTATATATCCCATTTTTTTTGCTAAACCTTGTCCTTGATATGCTTTGTCTACGATTTTTCCTCTAAAGGCTTTTCGATTGATAAAGCAGCGTAAAAAAAAGTAGCCAACAATTTGATTTTCCATATTGAAAACTCCAAACATAAAGAACGAGTGACTTTTGAGAAGTTTCTCTAATGTGTTTTTATCAAAGGAATGAGGTTTAAAGTAATCAAATGCACTTTTTTCTTGTTGTTGAAAAAAAGTGTATAGTCTATCAATATCTGTTTTTTCTATTGTACGAAAAGAAAATGTACTCTCAGGTATGCTCTTTAAAACTTTTGATATACTATTTTTGATCCTGCTTTCATAGAACATCATGAATATGATATCATTTATTGTATTACTGATATCCCAGAGAAAAGGAATTTTGTGTTTGATGTGTAAGAGATATTTAATCATGGATTTTGCAGAAAATCTAATAATTCACTTTTGAGTCCTTTATTAACCGGAAGTTGCCAAAGTAATTTACACCAGTTATGATTTCCTTCAATACAATCAATACCTTCTTCTGTTATCGCAATATCCCAACCAACGGACCTGTTTTTCGGGTATAAAAGAGCCATTTGTTTTACTTTGTCAAGAACTTCGTTCCAATAAGGAATTTGAAAACCTTCAATTGCAATTTGAGTTATTGGATGAAAAGTCTCTTCCTTTTTAGTGATATCGCTATAAACACCTTTGCCATTGACAATACCGGTGTTTGTGTCAATAGGAGCAGCCATGTTGCCTGCGGCCATATTATCGACATGAGAGTTTACAGAAATACGTAGTCTGGAAGCAATAATTATGACATCGTTCTTTTCTGTTATTTGTGTTATGACTCTGACTGTGTTTAATCCACTTGGAGAAAGATTCATCAAATCTTTATGTTGGATAATATATTCTTCTGCTAAGTCGAAGTTGTTTTGACTCATATATTCAATTAAATTTTCAGCAGTTAATCCTTTGGTCTCTATAACTTCAGTCTCTTTTCCACATTGTCCTTTAGCATTCTTTAATACAATTTTCCCGGAATGATGAGATAATAATTCAGTGAGCAATGAACGATCTTTTATTAGCATATCAAGACTAAACCACTTATGGTTAATACTGTTTTTATACTGCTGTAAAAACAAACTTTTGTTTTCAAGAATAGAACGATGTGGTTTAGGGTTCATCATTTTCTGATATTCATACATAAATCCCGTGCCTGCCCATTTATCTCGTTCGGAAGAATTTTTATTCCAGAAATGAAAACAGAAATAATCCATAAAGGATATGTTAAATTTCAAAGATGAATAGAGCATATCCAGCCATAAATGGATTTTTTTTATTTTAAATTCGGTTTTAACATATTTCGTGTACAGACTGATTTTTCCCCAATCACTTTCTTTAATGTAATAACCTAAGTAAAGTATTCTGTTAAATAGTTTCATAGATAATATCTCCGGCCTGATCCGCATTTACAAATTCAACATCCGGCCATTGTTTTACGATTGCTTTTAGTAGTAAGGATAGTCTACTTAATCCCTCTTTTCTATTGTTTTCGTCTAATCCGCCAACAAAATTGACTCGATGAGAACTGATAAGAGCCGGTTTTTTACATTTGAAAGCAGCATCAATCAGTTTTAAACAATGACCAACGGAATCAAAATTTAAATCATTTGTGGGTTCAAATACTGCATTTCTGACCAAAATCTTTTGTCCTAAAGAGTTCCGCTTCCCGGTGTAATTGATAAAAAATTTGTATCGCTCATCCCCTAAATGGCGTTTGATATAAAGTGCCTCATCCATATACTCGATCCCATTTTCAGCAAGAGTTGGATATAGCTCAGGGCTAATAATATCGCCACCTGCTTTAAATTGCCGTGAACGGAATCCGAATATTAATTCGAATTGGTTTAGTCCCCATTCGATATTTCTTGCTAGCTCTTTATTCTCTTCGGATTTTTCTATACAATAAGGTTGCATGATGTTTTTGACAGAATAGCCATTTGTGGTGGGAATCCCTACAGATTCGCATTCAAACGCCCACAATGTAGGTAAATATTGTTCTTGTAGCGCATCCATTAGTTTTTTTCTGGAAACATGTTCTGTCCCGTGAAACATGGGATAAAATATATTTTTTGAGATACCTTCTTTCCATAATTCAAAAGCATGCTCATATCCTTTTCCGTATTTTTGCAGTGTTTTTGTGAATGGCTCTGACACAAATGCTGTATAACCGTTTGTTTTTATGGACTCAAAATCTGGATTACATGGATTCATAACTGCGGTAAAACAGGCGGAATTTCCTTTTGAATCCTTTGTGGAAGAAAGAGTTCCATATAATGTTTCCAAATCTTTTTCATTAGCTAATGTGTCATATTTACAAAATCGACTTTTGTCTATTTCTATACCTTTCTTTTTTAGATAATCAATCGCGTAGCAGTCTTTTGTTCTTACACTACCCCAGTCGTCAACGTAAAACACCACCAACTTGCGTTTTGTGGATTTGCCTATCAGATTTTTAAGATAAGCTTTGAAGGGAATATTTCTAATGTTATTACTCATAATATTTTAATAGAGTTTTAACAAATAACTCACTGTTTTGTGGTGTATATTTTGAAGATAAATTTCGAGCATTTTTTTTCATTAAACTTAATTCGTTAGGATTGTTTTTTAAGTAAATTAAGTAAGAAGATATTTCTTCTATTTGTTGATCAGAATAATTCTGACCAACATTATATTGTTGTACAATTGATGCTAATTCGGATTCTTTTTTTGCAATACTTAATATAGATGCCCCTACTGCTAGATAAGAATATAGTTTACTTGGAATAGATAGAGAAGCAGAGGAAGAATCCATTGTTACTAATCCTATGTCTGCAGCTCCCATAGAAAAAGGTAATACTTCTGCTGTTTGAAAAGGCAAGAAAAGTACATTCTCTAGTCTATACTGTTTTACTAAATCTTTCAGAACATTTTTTTTTGCACCTTCTCCAATGAATACAAAACGAAAATAATTATCTTCTTGCAATTGTTGAGCAACCTTAATAATTGTTTCGAGATTATGAGTCATTCCCATATTCCCAGAATATACAATGGTTAATTTTTCTATCAAGCCATATTTCTCAGCAAAAGGGTTCTTTTTTTTGCTTATAGGCATAAGATGCGTGTTATGTCCCCAATTATATATAACTGTAATTTTATCAGTAGTAATGTAGTTTGATAGTACTCGTTGCATATCTTTACTTATTGTAAATACCTGTTTTGCATGAGTAAAAACTTTTTTATTTGTTTTGCTCCAGTATCTATGTAAGTGGGATTTTTCTTTTATATGATTGTGTGCAACTAACGAGTCAGGATATATATCATAAATTAATAGTGAAAAGTCATTTTGACAAAATAAAGGTATAAATGTGGTCAAAGGCGGATTGGATACTAGAAAGATATGATAATCTCTATATTTTGTCTTTATGGCAAATAAGACTTGAAAAAAGGCAATAAGCCAGGAAAAGGATCTTGATATTAAGGACAAGCGGTTATATGATTTGATTTTTTTTATAATAACTTTTTTGTCCGGAATTGTTGGCCGAATATTTATTTCTCCTGCTAATAAAACAACATCGTCATAATGTTTGGTAAATGAATTAACAATGTCTAACATTAGATATCCACTGCACTGATTAACAAAGACAATTTTTTTATTCATTTATATTGATTTTATGATACAGGTCAATGTATTTTTGAAACTTGTCCTTCATATTGAATTCTTTTTCAGCTCTTTTCCTACAGCTCTCGGAATATAAAGCTTTCCCGTCTTTACAAATGTTGATGATAGCATTATATAAGCCCTTTATATCTCCTTTTTCGACAACAATGCCTGTGTTTGTATCGATAGCTTCAGGACTGCCCCCTGTATTGTATGTGACGACAGGAGTCCCACAAGCCAATGCCTCTATATTGGTAGTAGGGAAATTATCTACCCATGTGGGATTGACAAAGACATCCGCTAAAGAATAGAATGCGGCTAATTCCTTGATATTCTCGGTTTTATCTATTCCAATTATATTGGTTGGTAATTTCTTTTGTTCTTCTTTTTTTAATCCCACTAAAAGTATACATTGTTCATTTGATAATAAATTACTTAGTTTTAAAAAGTCATCAAGACCTTTACGCTGACTCCAAACATTTGCTACCCCTAATATGATATTTTTAGCATTTATCTTATATTTTGATCGTATTTCACTCTCTTGCTGTGGTGAAAAAACAGACAAGTCAATGCCATTAGGAATAACCTGCACTGGATAATCTTTTAAAAAAGATTGTTTTACAATGTCTGCTAACCATTGAGATGGCGTTATGAAAACTATCTCTTTTTTTGAAGTGAACAATTCTTTTTTCCTATAATAATTCTGTTTCGAACGATCAAAAAATAATGATTTTGGGTAGGCTTTTGTATTTGGACAATAATTGCATTCAGTTTGCCATTTGTGACAATTTACAAAATCAAAATGAGCACAATGCCCAGTTAGAGGCCAACAGTCATGCAATGTCCAAACAACAGGGACCTTTTTTTTGTTTAAATACTTAAATAAGATATCAATGTTCAAATAATACCCGTGAATATTATGCAAGTGTATGATATCTGGTTGTATAGCCTCTATCTCTTGAATGAATTTTTTTGTTGCTGAAATGGAAGAAAAACCATGATTGTCCATTAGGCGGGTTTGCATAATATGCCTGTAAACATCCTTTTCCCCGCCAATTTTTATGACCTTGTTTTTACTGTTCAAACAGCCCCTTCCATATCCAATGTAACTATCTATACCGGTAGTTATTGCTTGTAATCCAATCTGTTCTGCGATCCTGCCTGTGCTACCTTTGTTGAGCGATGTATTTATTTGTAATAATTTCATTTTATGCAAAAATGTAATCTATTTTTGATAGGACTTCTTTGTCATTAAAGAGAGTTGCCCTCAATTTTGATAATTGGCTATATTTTTCTCTGGTTGCTTTATTCAAAATCATTTCTTTCATTGCCTTATATAACATTTCGTCATTTTGTTCAACCATAATTCCAAACTGTCCATTATCCACAATCTCTCTACACCCGCAACAATTTGTTACAATAACAGGTTTTTCTAAAATCATGGCTTCACAAAGGACTGTGGGTAACGCTTCTGATACGGAGGTCATAATAAAAACATCTGCCTGTTTAATGTAAGGATATGGATTTGATTTGAAGCCTTCCAAAGAGATTGCCTCTGTAATATCCATATCGTTAATCATTTTTACAAATGACTTCTGCAGATGGCCTTTCCCTAAAATACTAACATGAAAATTTAGTCCGTCTTCTTTGAGCTTTTTTGATACTCGAAGTAGCCGATCGTATCCTTTCACAGGTAATAAACTACCGACAGCAATAAATTGGATACTTTGTTTTTGAGAAATCCTCAATGGCTCTTTACTTTTTTGCACCACTTCTGAAGGAGAGATCATATTATAAATTACTTCCATTTTATAAGATTGACCATAGATAGATACGAAATCCTCTTTTGCTTCATTAGATACAAAAACAATTGAATCCATCTTTGAATATCGTTCCATTCTTTTCTGTTTATATCTTCCTTGTGTATATTTATAGAAATTGGAATTAGTAGAATAACTACTATGTATCCAAACGATTTTCTTTTTTATGTTGTTCTTAAATAATAGTATATCACTCCAGGCAGAATCTAAAAAAGAGACACCGACATCATATCCTTGAGATAGTTTAGATAAAATTCTTCTTTTATAAAAGAAATTAATTTCTAAATCTCGATATAATAAAGAAATAAAAAGCTTCTCCCATATGCTCCTTTTAAATAGATAGATTACATTATTTACGCCCTTTGGTATTTCATTCAAATATTCTCCTTTTTTTACCCCAACACATAAATCAACCTGATATTTATTGAAATCAATTTTTTGTAATAAGTTGATCAACACACGTTCTGCGCCTCCACCTTTTAGAGAAGGGATTATAAAGAGTATTTTCTTCATTGTTTTGTATTTATGAACAGATCTGCCAGATCATCAGAGGCTAAAAATTCCACATCCGGCCATTTTTTTATTACTTCTGTTAAGAGCCTTTTTAAAGATTTCAATCCTCTATCTTGATTGTTTTTACATATCGAACCTATAACATTTAAGCGATGCATACTTATAATTGCCGGTTTATGCCATTTGAAGGCGATTTCGATGCTTTTTAAGCATCTATCCACATTGTCATATTGGGGATATTGTGATGGTTCAAGATAGCAGTTTCGGATAAGATATCTTTGTCCGAATTTATTTTTTTGCCCCATAAAATGATAACGCCCTTTTTTGTTTAGAATTTGTCTAGTGTACAATGGAAATGTTTGATATATTGACCCCTGAATGGCTTCTACCCCTGCTTCATATAATGTTTTTTCAATGAAATCATTCCAGATATAACAATTGGCAATAAATGTTTTAGAACGATAATGGAATAATTGCTCAAAAATATTCATACCATCTTTTATAGATTCTTTTATAAAATCTTCTTCTTGTTTGTGTGAGTAATCAAATCCTGCCATATAAAAAGGATATCGATATGACGGTATATCAATTTCTCCCCCCCAAGTATTATATGTAAACATATTTAATGTCTCTTTATGGTCTCTTAGCAAGCAATTCATCCATAGAGGGACGTTCAAATGTTCTCGTCCGTGAAACTGAGGATGAAAGATGTTTGATTTTATTCCTTGTCGCCATAATTCAAAAGAACGATTATGATTTGGATATTTTTTTAATGTGTCAATAAATGGCTCATAATAATATTCCTGAAATCCTGAGGCCTTTATTCTATCAAAATTCGGATTGGTAACTACCGTATTCGCAGTAATAATAGGGTGGTTCCCGTTTTTATCCTTAAAGGAAGTTAGTACTTCAAACAAAGCAGAAAGATCTTCCTCACTGGCTAAAGAGTCATATTTGCAATATGGACAATTATCTACTCTTATACCTTTTTTTAATAAACTATAATATACTTCTTTGGAAGGCATTCGGATACTTCCCCAATCATCAGACTCAATAATAATAATTCTTCGATTAATACGGTATCCTGGGATATTTATGATGTTTTTTTTGAAGTTCATCCGTCGTTCTTAGTCGAGTATTCTTTTTGGGTGAGTGCATTTGTGAAAAATATAAGCCAATGGGTATGATAAAGCATAAATATATTTGAATTTTTTATTTTTTATGATTTTAAATTGTGAATTGAAAGATTCCCCAATATGTATTCCTATTATTGTAAATTTTGCAACTTGTGATATATAATAATATGGGTAATAAAAGAGAAATTTGAAATCATTCTCTTCGATAAAATAGTAGCAATTTACCATTTCATTGATATATCTGTCTCTATTTTTTTTTGTTCTTAATAAGCTATCGCCTCCATCTAAATAATAAATTCGAAAGATATTGTTTAATAGTCTTGTTTTGTATTTTCTGCCTATGGAAGACCAGAATATACTTTCACCAAGATATCGTAAGTGTTTTTTTTTCCATGTGTATTTGTTAAAATCAATACATTCTTTCAATTTTTCAACATTGCATGCTCCGACTAGTTCTCTGAGACATTTGTTTTTTAGCACTAATTCATGCCAGGATGCATCTATATGTAAAATATTAGGGTTCAGTGAAAAATTCCCATAACCAACTAATTCTCCAGTTTCATAAATAGTAAATCCCTGGACTTGTGCAATAGAATTTTCTAAATTATCTGCTTCAATTTTCTTCCATGCTTTATCAAGAACCTCTAATGCATTTGGTAATAATATGTCATCACTATCTATAGTAGTGATATACTTTGTAGTAACAATCTCTAAAGCCATTTGGAAAGCGGTATGCTTTCCTCCATTTTTTTTATAAAAATAGTTGATAGACAATTGAGCTTCTTTTTTCCACTCTTCTGCTAATTCTCTTGTTCCATCATTCGATCCATCATCAATAATTAGCCAAATGAATTCCTTATATGTTTGCTTTTTTAGAGATTCATATACTCTTGGCAAAGTTTTAATACGATTATATGTAGGGGTAAATATCGTATGTCTCATTTTTTTGTATAATTAGCAGAGTTTTAAAAAATCTCTTACGACATTTTTTATATTATATGAACTTATGTTTTTTATTATTAGTTGATCGTCGTAAATTCCATTTAAAAATTTAATTATTTTTGTTTGATCAAGTTCGTTTGAATATATAGATAATATTGGTCTCCCAGACAATGCATAGTCAATTAGTTTGCTTGGGCTTTGAATATTTGTGCCATTTTCTAAGTTAATCAGAAAATCTGCCTGACTCATTGTTTCAATCAGCTCTATTCTAGGGATATACTCTTTTATTGTAATCTTTTTTTTAAGATTTTTGGATATGTTATCAAAATATTTATTTCCGCCACATTTGGTATAGACAATAAAGTGAAAATCTATTTCTAGTGTGTCTAGAAAATCAAGTAAAGAATTTGGTTCTCTAATTCCTTTTATAAATCCCCCCGCATAAATGAAAGTCGGAATATTATTATTAGGAGGAGTAGACGAAACTTTTATTTCATCAAAGTTAAATCCTTGTGGGATGATTTTTATTTTGGACCAAAATTTATTGTCGTATCCCTTCTTTGCATCAACGAGAGGGATTGTTATGTAATTAACTTTTCTGAAGCACCATTTCTCGATTAATTTAAAATAAAATGGATATTTGAAATTTTCAGTTTTATTCCCTGTAAAAGGATCTCCGCAATCTGCAACCCAAGTGTTACATAATTCTGGTTTTGTCTTTTTATTGATGATCGTAGAACATCCCCAATGGATTTGATGTGGAACGGCTATTGATATTAATAAATCATATTTATTCCCTATCTCTTTCTTCAATGCCTTTTTCACCATAAAGACCAATTCTAAATCTGGATATGTGAATAAATAGAGCAGTATTTTGTTTATTGCCTTTGATATAATTGACTTTTTTTGATTTTTACCCCATCTTTTATTTCCCAAATTTTTAATTTGCAGATTGCTGGATGATTCAATGGTGAGAGTGTTGAAGTTAATATTAGATCCGTATAAAACAACATGATTTCCCTGACGGATAAATTCCTTTGTTAATTCAATAATTCGCATAACTCTGGGTGAAGTCATGTCATTGATGCTTCCTCCTAGTATTATTATTTTTTTTGATTTCATGATTAGTTAAAATGATTGCTTGATATATATCATTATAGGTGTGTTGTCTTCAATGAAAAATGTTGTAATAGGATTAAGTATTAGGCTAATACCATAATAGTCACATCCCATTCTCAGATCAAAAAAGATCGGTACTAAAAGAGATAATGATATGATTGTTAATAAAAATGAGTAGAATATGTTTATTTTTTTTTGCTCATGATAATATGCAAAGAAAAATATAAGAGCAGGAATTGCAAACATATTAGCTATTGCAATAAACCTTGCTCCAGAAGGAATTAATGACAACATATTTGCGATTCCTAAAAAGAATAAAGAGAAACAAAGCAGATTACAGAGGTATTTATTCGATTGAATAATATTCTTTCCTACCGTTGAAATATATACTAATAAAATAGTAGTTCCCCAAGTAGAAATAAATCTTGCTCCTCTTATCAAAAGACTTCCTCCGTCTCTTCCAGCTATAAATGCTTCGACATAATCCTCGTTTGTATATCCTCTTACTCTAGGCTGTAAGAAATCAGGCAAATAGCTGGATAGTAGAGTGCGAATTTGTTCCATATCTATACTGTTAATAAAAAAAGTAATGATAAAGAATAGTAATAGTGGTGTTATTTTTCGGGGGATGAATTTGTATACTAATAAAATAACTAAAGGAGTAAAAAGAGAAAAATGAACAAATAAAGAGATAAAACACCAAATTAATCTGGAGCGTTTACTTGAATATATATAAGGTAATGCCCCATAAACAAAGACATGAAGCGCAGTCCACATACGAACGCCATTGATTTGCCAGATAGGGCAAACTAAAAAATAAAAAATAATTAGTATCCAGACGATAAAACGATTTTTTGCGGGAAGTCGTTCTAACACAAACCACATATTCCGGGAATAAAAGAATCCGAATACTGTTGCAAAAATAGCAAAAAGCCACCGAGGATTATCTGTAAAAATGGAAATAATATAGGTTACTAAGGGCTGATAGAGGTCAACTGATCCTCCTTCTACAAATAAAGAAGCAGTAAAATTTTCCCATGTTATAGCCTGATAATGTAAATCGATTAACCTTTGAGCATATCTTGTCCCATCTGCATCAGAACCTCCAACAGGAAAAATAATATGAATAATTCCTAAAAAGATACAAAACAACCAAAAAATATTTTTTGCTTCCGGTTTGCGGAAATGCTTTAGACTGATATACAATGAAAATAATGGTAATATCAGTATGGAAAAATAACTTAATGATTTGGATAAGGGGATGTTTCTATTCATTAATTTGTGTTGCAATAGAATTTTTTGGATTTGATATTGTTGTTAGGGTTTAAATTTAATGATATTTTTTAGTTCGTATTCTTCAATCTTGTATTTGTATTTTTGAGTTTTCAAAATATATAATGCTCCAATGATTTTCTCGTAAGTTATTGAAATTGGATTCGCTTTGTCTTTCAAAATAATATGCACTTCGGTTATTGTCTCATAAATTATTTTGCATATAGAAATCCAACCGTATTTTTTTGCATTTAATGCTCCGGATACTCTTAGTTTTTTTATAGCATATTTAGGTAATTTTCTGATTGTGTTTTCTTGCGGATGTTCAACTATTATTTGAGGAATGAATAAGAATCTTAATCCATTTTTAAATGCATCAAATATGAAAACAACCTCACTCCCTCCATTTGTGATGGGATTCCCTAATCCAAATCTCTCATCACACAATAACCTTTTTTCTCGAACTCGATCTGCTTTAAAGGATATTTCTATGGACATAATACTGTGTTTCCTATTAGTATAGAATATTTCATATGATGTGTCAGGATATTTTTTCTGATAAGGGACTAATGCTTTAAAAACAATAATATCAAAATTCGGATTGTCTTGATGTGACTTGATTATAATATCTAAATATTCATTTTTATAAATAACGTCATCATCAGCAAATAGACATATTTTTCCTGTTGATAATCTCATGGCATTATTGCGAGATTTGTTCACCCCTTTTCCTGTAATTTGGGAGATTAAGACATCATTTCTCTTTAAAAGACAGCTTGGAATTTTTTTGAATTTTTTTTCTGTTATTTGATGAGATATGATATATCTTACATCATTTCTTGCTGGAAGAAGTATGTTCGGTATATTATTAATCCCCCCATTTAGAGTTGAAATTAATATGTCTAAAATAGGGTAAGTCATTGTTTCTTGATTATTTTTGATAGTTCACTTAATATTATTTTTTTAGAATACATGTAAATTTCATGTTTGGTTTTTTCAAAGATAGTAATAGATAGGAAGAACGCGATGAGGAGTTGGATTAATAGATTGATTCCGTGCCCAAAATTTAAATTTACTCCGATTAAAAATATTAATAAAGAAATTAATATTGTTATCCAATTGACTTTGATAATTTGATAAATTTGCTCTCGTATGGATATCTTTATAATTCGTTTTACTTGTATTGAATTGTAAAAATAAGAACAAATATTTACAATAGAATAGCCCCATACTAAAACTAAAATATTTGTAAATATGCCAATTACAGCAAAAACAATTGTTAATATGCGTTGAAATACGACAGCTTTTTTGTAAATGTCTGATCGACCAAACACATTGACAAGTTGAATATTTTGTGATTTTATCGGGTAGAAAAAAGCACCAATGGATAATATCTTTAGGTAAATTATGGAAGTATTCCATTGCTCCCCTATTGTAAATGGAATGAAATTGTCTGAAATAGCGACAAACATAAAAATACAAAGACAAGAGAAAAAAGACAATGATGTCATTATTTTTTTAAATACGATTTTTACGGCTTCTTTGTCATTGTTTATTGAACAGAGTGTGGGGAATCCAACTGTATGTGCAAGCATTTGGATGTTTTTAGTAAAAAGATTAACAAACGTCTCAGCTCTTGTGTATTGTCCTAATGTTGCGGCAGAGTAAAATTTGCCAATGATTAAATAGTAGAAATTGTCTATTATAGCGATTGCTAAATTGCTTTTTAAAATATTAATACTATAAGAGAAATGTCTTTGAAATATTTTTTTTGAAAAATACCAAATGGGACGCCATTCGCTGGTTAGCCAAAATAAAGATGTGACTATTGTTGATCTTAAGATCGTTTGCCCAACAATACTCCATACCCCAAATTCATTATACGCGAGAATTATTCCAAAAATTCCTCCGGAGACTGTGCCAACTATTGTAATTTTAGCTTGAATTTTAAAATTTATTTGTTTTGTTCGAATACTAGATTGTACAATTGATAATCCGTTTATTATTAAAGATAATCCTAATACTCGAGTGGTTTTTTTTAGTATTGGTTGATCATATATTTGGGCTACAAAGGGAGCTAATCCAAATAATATTATATAGGCGACGATGCAAATAACAATATTAAAGAAAAAAATTGTTGAATAGTCTTTTTGAGAAATGTTTCTTGTGCGAATCAAAGATGAACCAAGTCCACTTGAAACAAAAACATTCAATATCACAATGAGAATATTAGTCATTCCAATTAAACCATAGTCGTTTGGCGTAAGAAGTCTGGCAAGAATAAGTGAAATAACGAAACTGACACTAATGTTTAAGAAGCTATCAATCATAGCCCATTTTGTCCCATGTATTGCTTTCTCTTTTAATGTGTTCATGTATTATTTTAACTCCTCCCAATACCCCCGTATCGCCTCCCTCAGCCCTCCCTTCATCGAATACTTCGGCTCATACCCCAACAAACACTTCGCCTTATCCACATTCGCTAATGAATGCGGGATGTCTCCTGAGCGGAAAGGACCATGTTTGATTTCGATGTTTTTGATTGCAGGATCGTATTCCGAAAGAAATTCTTTCAGATAAGCGGTTAGTTGGTTGAGTGTCGTACGTTCGCCGTAGGCGGTATTGTAGACTTGGTTAATAGCTTCCGGGTTATCAGTGGCTAACGCCAGGAGATTCATTTGAATGACGTTATCGATATAGGTGAAATCACGTGAATACTCACCGTCACCATTGATGACAGGGCTTTCGTGATTGATCAGTTGCTTGATGAATAAAGGAATGACGGCAGCGTATGCACCGTCAGGATCCTGTCGCCTGCCAAATACATTGAAATAGCGCAGACCAATAGTCTCCATTCCATACGTGCGGGAAAAGATATCGGCATACAATTCATTGACATATTTGGTTATGGCATAAGGAGAGAGTGGTTTTCCAATTTTATCTTCAACTTTGGGTAGAGTAGTAGAGTCGCCATAAGTAGAAGAACTGGCTGCGTATATAAAGCGTTTTACGCCTTCGTCACACGCAGCGACCAACATATTCAGAAAACCGGAGATGTTCACTTCATTGGTTGTTATAGGGTCTTTAATAGAACGGGGAACCGAGCCCAAAGCTGCTTCATGCAACACATAGTCTACACCTCTGACAGCCTTTTGACATGTTTCCAAAGAACGGATATCCCCTTCGATAAGAGTAAATTGTTCATTGGAAAGAAAAGGGGCAATATTGCTTCGTTTTCCGATTGAGAAATTATCCAGACAAACCACCCGGTTATTCAATTCCAGCAATTTCTCGCACAGATTGGAACCGATAAATCCGGCACCGCCGGTCACAAGGATGGTTTTTTCTGTCATGTTTGTTTTCATATAAGCAGAGTCTGTTACCCCAATTAAAGCCGCCCGTCCACTTTTTCCAGTGGCAGACACCCTTTTACATCATATATAATGCTTTTTCTCTGTAGGAGTTCATCTATATTCAGCGAGAGGAATTGTTCATGTGCGACCGCCAAAACGATTGCATCATATTTTCCTTCCGGTAAATGGTTTGTTGAGTTTATGTCGTATTCTTTTTTTGTTTCTTCCGGATCAGCCCAAGGATCGTATATTGTCAGATTTACATCGAATCCATTCAGGTATCGGATAATGTCTATTACTTTAGTGTTTCGTACATCCGGACAATTTTCTTTAAACGTAAAGCCAAGAATCAGAATGTTTGAATCAATCACCTGTATTCCCTTTTTCAGCATTAATTTAACAACTTCTCCGCCTACATACTCACCCATACCGTCATTCAATCGACGACCGGCAAGAATAATCTCCGGATGATATCCGTAACGTTGTGCACATTGTGCCAGATAGTAAGGGTCTACACCTATACAGTGTCCGCCTACCAGTCCCGGTTTAAACGGAATAAAATTCCATTTAGTCGCAGCAGCTTCCAACACATCTTTGGTATCTATCCCTATCCGGCAGAAGATTTTAGCTAACTCATTCACAAAGGCAATGTTGATATCCCGTTGCGCATTCTCGATTACCTTGGCGGCTTCCGCTACCTTAATAGAAGGGGCCAGGTGTGTACCGGCAGAAATTACAGAGGCATAAACCTTATCAATGATTTGTCCTGCTTCAGGAGTTGAACCAGAGGTTACCTTTTTGATTTTATCTACGGTATGCAGCTTATCGCCCGGATTGATACGTTCCGGACTATATCCGGCGAAAAAGTCGGTGTTGAATATTAATCCGGATATTTTTTCAACGATAGGAATGCATTCTTCTTCGGTAGCGCCGGGATAAACCGTGGATTCGTACACCACAATGTCTCCTTTAGAAATGACTTTTCCTACTGTTTCACTGGCCTTTTGCAAAGGAATCAGGTTCGGATTGTTATTGCTGTCCACAGGTGTTGGCACGGTAACGATATAGAAGTTACAATCCCGGATATCCTGCAAATCAGCCGTGCATTTCAACCCGTTTTTTAATGCGGATTGCAACAGATCGGAATCTACTTCTAATGTAGAGTCATTCCCGGCATTCAACTCTTCAATACGATCCGGATTAATATCAAATCCTACCGTCGTATATTTAGTTGAAAAGAGTCGGGCTAAAGGTAGACCAACATATCCTAATCCGATAACTGCTATTTTTATTTCCATAATTTCCCGTTTGAAGCCGCAAGATATTTAATTTCCACTAAACTCTTCCAGTTTTGGCTTCACATATTTATCATCTGCGAATGGTCGTTCACCATCCAGATGGGTGTAAACAGAGCTTTGACTGATAAATTCCGGTACGATCGCTTTCATTTGACGTACTGTTTCAATAATTTCGAGCGATTCCGCCAGTTTACATAAATCTTCGATCTCCGGCAGAAGTGTATGATAATCCTGTTCGGATACACGGGCGCGGAAGATCTTCTTGTTGAACGTTGGCAACAGGTTCTCCTGCGACATCAATAATTCCTCATAGAGCTTTTCACCCGGACGAAGACCGGTATATTCGATTTTTATGTCTTTATCGGGAATCATTCCCGCCAACTGTATCATTCTATTCGCTAAATCGGCAATCTTCACTGGCTGGCCCATGTCAAAAACAAAGACCTCATTGCCTTTGCCCATATGTGAGGCTTCTAATACCAAACGACAGGCCTCCGGGATAGTCATGAAATAACGGATAATTTCCGGGTGAGTGACGGTGATTGGTCCCCCTTTGGCCAATTGTTCCCGGAAACGAGGGATGACCGATCCGTTACTGCCCAATACATTGCCGAACCGGGTTGTGATGAACCGGGTCCGTCCAATGAGTTTGCCGCTCTGAATGCCTAAACCAAGGCTCTGCACGTACATTTCTGCGATTCGTTTGGAGGCTCCCATGACATTACTTGGATTGACCGCTTTGTCCGTGGATACCATAATAAATTTAGAGACCCCGTATTTAATCGCCGTATCGGCTACAACGCGTGTTCCCAATACGTTTGTCAAAACAGATTCGCAAGGATTGTTTTCCATCATCGGTACATGCTTATAAGCCGCCACGTGATAGATCACATGCGGAAGGTAACTTTTGCATATCCGTTCGAAGCGTTTACGGCTCCGGATATCACCCATAACCATATTAAATTCGATATCCGGAAAACGTTCACTTAGTTCCAACTGGATATTATGCATGGGCGTTTCGGCATTGTCATACATCACTAATTGCTTCAGACCGAAAGTACACAGTAAACGGCATAATTCACTACCAATCGAACCGGCCGCCCCGGTGACCATGACTACTTTGTTTTTTAGGAATGAAGCAATCTCTTCTATATTAATGTTGATCTCTTCCCGTTCCAATAGATCCTCAATCCGTACTTCCGGCAGGTTGCGGAAATTAATCCGTCCTTCTTTGATCTCCTGTACGGAAGGCAGCATAAGCATTTTCACCCGCGCTTTTTCGCAATACTGAACTAAACCGCTCTCTTCTTGCTTCAAAGCGTGTGTGTCCGGGAATAAAAGTGCCCTGATATGATAATTATGAATGATCCGGTTGAATTCTTCCTGACTGTCTACGCTGTATATCGAGAATCCGTTTGCACGAAGAGCATGCCTGTTGCCCTGGCGGATAAAACCGGCTATTTCGTAGTTTTGTTCCAGCTCCCGTAACGTGTTGCCCGGTAGATTAATCGCATTATCCGTTGTATCCAGAATTAACAGCTTCTCTTTGTCGAAATCCGGCTTTGTAACCTGTTTCAGAATAAAACGATAGGAGAATATAAGGATGATACGGATAGAAATAAGCAGGAAGAAGGTGAAGAAAAAGTCAATGACTCCGGCCAGTAGTAAGAAGTTGATACTAAAGGTGCCGCTAAGCAGGAAAACAGCGGTGATCAGGAGTATTTCCTTGATGAGTGAAGCAATACCAATGCGCCCGGCATCCATGAAAGAGGAATGTCGGATAACATCTTTATAGGTCTGTATAGTGAAAGAACCGATTGCGCTGGAACCTGCTGATAACAGGAATATTTCTATGTACTGCTTGTTGGTTAACGCAAGATTTAAGGCAATCTCAATAAAAAACAGGGCAGCAATAGATGCGCATGCGGAAAAAAACAGATCGGAGAAAAAAATAACCCAGTGGTTGAAGTACTTTAGGTTAATGATCCGGTTTTCAAGTTTGGTAAATAAAGTGGTTAAGTTCAAAGAGTTTTGTTAGTGTAATACATGGAAAAAGTTCGTCACTCCCATATTTATTTCATTGGTAAGAGTGACATATTGGTGTTAGTAGCGAACAAATATATATATAAATTTGATCATTTTAAAAAGAAAATACTATCTTTTTTTTATTTTTCTGAACAAAATGTTGCAAAGTGACTGATTATCAATTGTCTTGTTTTTGGGAAAAATCATATCCCATTCTTGGGAAAGAGAAAATGGATGGGAATT
>JAJDIA010000030.1 GCA_030266465.1 Parabacteroides sp. OttesenSCG-928-G21
TATTTAACTACTCATTTGATCAAAACTCCGGATGAAATGGAATTGACATTTTGCCGGATTCTGTTCCGGATCATTGACACCTCTTCAAAATCATTACAATGATTTCTGTTTGGTCTTTCATTTTGTCAGCAAATCATAAATCGTATTGACATTCTGATTTTCCTTGACCTCCATTTTAGCGATTCTAGCAAAGCAGGCTCGTACATAGACCCGAATATTCGATTCTACGAGGGGCCAAATTGACGTTTTGCTACTTTTACTTATCCAGATACAAATTCTGACAATATGCTATTTTTTGCCATTAAAGGGAACTCCCTATTTACAATAATTATATGTCCCGAAAACCTCATTGCACAATTTTTAAAAATTTGTGCAACTTTATCGGTAAATTCGTTTCATTTCTTGCTTATATTCTTACCTTTGCCACCAAATTTATTTTTTATATCAAAAAACATGAACACACTATCTATTGGAGATCTTAAGGTTCGTATCCCTATCATTCAGGGTGGCATGGGCGTTGGGATATCTTTATCCGGTTTAGCCTCAGCCGTAGCCAATGAAGGAGGTATCGGAGTAATCTCAGCAGCCGGACTCGGACTACTATACAAAAAATTCTCTTCCAACTATACCGAAGCCGGTAATTTTGGACTGAAAGAAGAGATTCGCAAAGCCCGTGAAAAGGCTAAAGGTATTATCGGAGTGAATATCATGGTGGCACTGTCCGACTTTACCGAACTGGTAAAAACCAGTATTGCCGAAAAAGTAGATATTATCTTTGCCGGAGCGGGACTCCCATTAGACCTCCCCTCTTTCCTGCAAAAAGACAGTACAACCAAGCTGGTCCCTATTGTTTCGGGCGCCCGGGCTGTACGTATCATCTGCGAAAAATGGAAAAACAACTTTGATTATCTGCCGGATGCTTTCATCCTGGAAGGTCCTAAAGCCGGTGGACATTTAGGTTATAAGGAAAATCAATTGGAAGACGCGCATTTCTCTTTAGAAGAATTACTGCCTCAGGTTGTACAGGAAGTGGCCGTCTATGAAGAAAAATACCAGCAAAAAATACCAGTCATTGCGGCAGGAGGTATTTATACCGGAGAAGATATCAAACGAATGATCGACCTGGGCGCATCCGGCGTGCAGTTGGGAACCCGTTTCGTAACAACGACCGAATGTGATGCCTCAACCGCATTTAAAGAGAGCTATTTGCAGGCAAAAGAAACAGATATCGAGATCATCAAAAGTCCGGTCGGAATGCCGGGACGCGCAATCCATAGTAATTTCCTGGACAAAGTCCGGGAAGGCTTGAAGCAACCTAAAAGTTGTCCGTTTAACTGCATTAAAACGTGTGATATCTCGCGCAGTCCATACTGTATTATCATGGCACTCTATCATGCCTTTAAAGGCAACTTCGAGCAAGGTTACGCATTTGCAGGCAGCAATGCCTGGCGCGCAGAGCGGATCATGTCGGTTAAAGAAACCTTTGCCGAATTAATGAATGAGTGGAAAGCGAAAAGCCTGAGTACAAATAAATAGGAGCAAACCAGTTAGGCGATAGGAGAGAGGGGGCGAAGATTAGGCTTTTCCGAGGGCTGCGGAAAGTCCTCAACAACAGTTTTAAGTCTCCTGCAGGACTGCGGAAAGCCCTCAACAACAGTTTTGTGCCTCCTGCAGGACTGCGGAAAGCTCCCAACAACAGTTTTGTGTCTCCTGCAGGACTGCGGAAAGCCCCCAACAACAGTTTTGTGTCTCCTGCAGGACTGCGGAAAGCTCCCAACAACAGTTTTGTACCTCCTGCAGGACTGCGGAAAGTGCTTGTTAAAAGTTGTAAACATTCCGCAAGGCGGAGAGAGAAAGGATAAATAATGATTAATGTTTAATCATTATCTCACGATCGTCTTCAATTGCGTTTCCTTGCTTGGAGGTTGTGTGAAAATCACGGTTTTATTGTTGAATATCACTTAATTCAACGAGTTTGTTTACGATCGCATAAATCGTTAGACCGCTTGCACTGTGGATTTGTAATTTGCGGGCGATATTCCGCCGGTGGGTAATGACCGTATGTGTAGAGATAAACAGGGCGTCGGCAATCGCGCGGTTGGTCATTCCTTTCACAACACCTATGACGATATCTTTTTCGCGCGCGCTAAGCATTTGTTGATCTTCGGTTCCTTCCTGTTCCTTTCTGACGGACGTATGATCTAAACGCTCTATTTTATGGCGCAATTCATCTGCGCTATCAAAAATACTGATTTGCTCATCGTATTGACGAAGAAGAGAGAGATCAAAAGACTGATAAATCAGCGCGATACACTTCATCTCTCTGCATCCGCTCTCTTCCTTTATCGTTTCCAAGGAGAAACTTCCCGGAATGGCAGGATTTACAATCAAGATGTCCGGCTTATTCGTTCGCAGTGTATCCGGAAGTTGTTCCGTCGAGGCGATCTCAATCAATTGAAAATGAAATCCCGGCAAGTGCTTTAAAATAGAGACTAATCCTGTTCGGATAATGGCAGAAGGTTCTGCCAGGGCGATTTTTAATGCGTTATTCATTTCCGTTCTTTTTTATTGCTTTTCTAAAGCTAAGATGGCGGGAACAAACAGATAATCTTCCACTTTATTATGTGTCGCCAGGTCTTCTTCTGTTGTGAAAATATCAAATAAAACACTATTCAACATATTAGAACTTTTCCCCGGATAATATTTTATCAGGATATTTTTCAGTTCTGTTATCTTCATTTCTATCTGGTCATGCCGTTTACTGAAAATGGAGATGTTGTATTTCGGATCCTTCTCTCCTTTCAACAGAGAACGCACGTAGGGGAACACGGTCTTTTCTTCATAAGTCATGTGCTTGCGCACCTCTTCCGCATATTCATCAAAAAACTTACGGATAACGAACACCACATCCTCCTGGCAATCAGATACAGCCTCCAACAGTTTACGGCGAATGTGCGGCAAACGGAAGTTCAGAAAATAATCATGCGCATTATGCAAATACTGTATCAGTCCCTCCAATGAAATAGAACTCCTGAGTTTCTCATCAGACACAGGTATAGGCTTTTCATTCGCCAGAAAATTTACTACCGTCAGAAAAGTATTTACATCTACCTCATTCTGACGACAAACTTCACCAATGCTCTTATCCGCAAAGCCCAAAGCGATTCCAAACCTGCTGGTCACCAAAGCCATTGGATAATTCTCGCTGATCAGGTCGCTCATGCGGTCTGTTTCGTGATAATCCCCAACTTTATACATCATTCTGCTTAATTAAATAAATCATTATGATTCAAAGATATATTTTTATTTCCAAAACCCGTGCGCAAAATTTTTTAAAATGGGGCATATGCCGATTCCGAGACGTTCACCTCCGCGATACATTCCATCTCAATCAACCAACCGGGACGACAAACCGGAGCGAGAAGAATCAGGTAAGGCATGGAAGGATATTCCGCCTCAAAATAGCTCTTTACCAACAGATAGTCCGCCGGATCACGCAGATAAATCAAAGCCTGCACAATATCAGAAGCAGTAGCACCACCCTCTTGCAACAGCACCTCTACGTTTTCCATCATCCGTTCCGTTTGTTTCAGAATATCGCCGGGGTGAACAATCTCGCCTTTATTATTGATACTGGCCGTTCCGGAAAGATAGACCTGCTTCCTGTCGCCGTAAGTAACAGCTACTCCACGCTCAAAGGTTACGCCGTATTCATACGTAGGATTCAGATGCGTAGGGGCATATAAATATTGGATTTGCTCGGGCTTCAAACCACGCACGGCATAGGCGTCCATCTGAACCAAAACGTCCGGATCGGGATGACGTCCTTCTATTCCCGTGCTGGTGATATAATGGGTATCTTCCGTAAGTCCCTGTGTGATAAAAACCTCTTTGCGCGCCTTTACCACACCCGAATAATTCACATCTACATTCTGAACAAAAAACCAGGTGCGGATACAGTCAGCCGCCAGCGAACATTGTTGTTCGGTTAATTGCATACTATAATCATTCAGCAACAAGCGTGTCTGAAATTCTGAATTGGCCGCCCTGTTCGACATACGCCCTGTCCACAAATGGCGGTATTTGCCATGAATAACTTCCCGCGTATATGAATTCAGGCAACGAACCCGTCCGTCCGATTGCATATAGACCCATAACGCTATTTTAGATCCATTCAACGGGGGCTGCTGAACGATCGAGAGGGCGCACGGTAGATTAAACCGTTCCGCCTCCATCAACTCCTCGGTTTGATTCACGGCATCACTCAAGAAATAGCGGCGAAAAACAGGAACCACACGCTCGGGCATCTCTTTCTCCAACCACTCCGTATAGGCCGACAGTAATTTTGAGAGCTGCTCAGCATAAGGAAGCGAAGAAGCGCATACGGAAAACAGTGCGTGATATTCCGTTACACCGCCATCCCCTTGAAATGATGAAAGTTGTAATTCTATCGTATCTTGTTCGTATCTTTTTTTCTGTATCATCATGTCTGTTAATCTTCTATGCTTTTATTTACCCATGTTTCAATCAATGTTACCAACTCCGCTTCAGGCAATACATCCATATGGTTGTATTGGATAACATCCTCTTTCAATACTTTGACCAAAAAACTCTCATCCGCTTGTTGCGGCGTTACCAGCAACTCTCCTTTTCCTGATAATGCAGAAGGGACATTGATAAGAGATTCCGGACTATAATCTTTTGTAAGATTCAAGTTTGCCGCCGCCTGATTGCCGGCTCCATGGCAGCGTATGCAATAGGAATCAAACACCTGATTCTGTATCCTGTCATACGAAGCCAGATTGATTTCACTTATCGGAAGCGTGACCTCTTGTGAAGGATCATCAATCGGAAAAGTATAATAGGCATAGACCAATTCCCTGCCCTTATTTGTTACGGCGATGGATACCTTTTTTATCCCTTCACTTAATCCATTAAGCGTAACTGCGACTTCCGCATTCTCTTTACTGGGTTGGGAAATAATTTTGGAGACTACCGGCATCCCTTCATCTTCGCCAAAAGCCGCAAAGACTAACATATATGCCGAAGGCCAGGCTTCCTGCCCTTTAAAAACAACCCGCATGGTTGCTTTTCCGCCTTCTGCTTCTCCAAGCTCATCCGGATATATGCGTCCGTCATCGCAACCGGTAAAGAATAGCAGTGACATGAGAGCCAGACATATCGTCGAATAAATCACATTTATCTTTTTCATGAAAAACAGATCGCATTAAAATGTATATTGAAGCATAACGTTCGCATAATGTACCGGTACGCCTAAGCCATCATCATCCCTGTCGTATTGATTCTTATGACCGGAACGCCCCATATATTGATACATCGCTTGCAATTTCAGGTTTGAACCAAAGAAATAATAATTCACCCCGACCGCCGGCAGATTCAGGAAGCCATCCATATCCGTACCATTACGATCCATGAAATCATAACGTAATGCTCCCTGCAGCTTATCTGTAATAAAATAACCGGCCTGGGCATAAGCGCCCCAGAAGTTATAGGCATCCGATATCATCTGCCTTTTCGTAAATTTCATATTCAACCAATAGCCTTCGGCAGCAAAATAAAAACGATTCTTTATCCAGGCGAATTCCACTCCCGCACGCCAGTCGTTACTGCTTTCACTCTGAGCCTCTACATTATAAGATGTAGAAATGGCTATACTCATTTTGTCGTCATTCAGATTAGAGGGGTCGCCTTGTGTAGTCGGCATTACACCTTTCGGCATATAAGCCAATCGTCCGGTATACAACAAAGAGGGCAACCAGCTATGATCATCACTCATTGTCTTTCCGGCAGAATTCGTACCAATCCCTGTTCCATTAAAGATACCCACCTGATAATTCCATTTCCCATTAACCAGACCATGCACCTGGATGCCTAAATCGAATCCGGTACCAAATGACGGATTCACAGCATTCAATGAATAAGGAAGCACCATACCGTGAGTTAAAGAGGCAGGAAGTGTCGGGAAAAGCGTTTCACCCAACGTGGTAAGATACGCGTGTGTATAAGGTGTTTTAAACTTCCCTACCCGGATACGGAAAGATTCTTTCATCGCCAGGTCAAACCAAGCCTGCTGCAACAACGCACCGCCGCTTTGAGCGGCGTTGATTGACAAGTTGAACGTCACTATACTAAAAGCTTTTCCCGTAAAACCTAATATCGCATTTGGTATCTCAAAACCGGAATTGGCCACCTTATCCGCATAAGGCGTATCCAAGCCGACATCCTCATAGACATTCAATTTGGCCGAAGCTTGTACCAAGGCATAGGGTTTAAAAAGAAAATCCCCCGTGCGTGTAGAGAAAGAAAACCCCTGCTTTCCGGCAAGCGAAACCACATCGTTTTCTACATATTTATCATCTATTGTTATCGTATTATTACTGATTTGTGCCTGTAAACACATCGCCGGGAAAAACAAACCGGCTATTAGAACAAGTTGTCTGAATATTCGTATCATTGCTTTTGTTATTAATTTCATAGACATATTAAAGTGAATTAAGGAACTCAATAAGCGCATCCCTGTCCTCTTTCGACATACGGGAATAAAGAATACGTGAGGCAGCTCCCTCGCCGTCATGCCACATAATCGCTTCGTTAAGGTCTCTGGCTCTTCCGTCATGCAGGAAATAGGTATGCCCGTTAACAGCCGACTGCAATCCTATACCCCATAAAGGTGTAGTTCGCCATTCGCTACCCTGTGCCAATCCGCTGACATAATTATCATCCAGTCCCGGCCCCATGTCATGAAGCAGGTAATCGGAATAGGGATGAACAACCTGACTGCCAAGCCAAGGCAACTGAGTACCATTCAGCAATACCGTTCCACGAGGACGCGTATGCAATGTCGTCACATGGCAGAGATGGCATTTAGCCGCATAAAACATCTCTTCGCCTCGTTTCACCGTAGGATCATTCACCTTCCGGCGAGCCGGCACACCTAAAGCCTGCATATAGAGATCCACATTCTCCATATCTTCCGTCGAGATTTCCACACCATAGTGCGCGAATCCCATCATCTGGCTCTGCCCCTGGCTAACCTCCTCCGGATAACGATCATTGGTAACTCCCATATCCGAAGAGAAGCCCAATTCTACAGTCAAGTCCGCATGCTGCGCCTTATTACCCGATACTCCAATCTGATAAACGCCACGCTCCATAATGTAATTCAAGCGTCCGCTTATGCCATATTCCGGATAATTACTTTGCGCCGCAAGTTTCTTTAACTCCTCCAGATCCAATGCCATCATCTGCCCCATTCCTACGTGACGAAGCGGCTGACGTACCGTTATACGCAATTCTTCCGGTGGAATACTATCGGCATACCAGTTGGTAATCTCATAATGAGGCGTCAGCAAACTATACGTTTCCCCATCGGGGAATTGATAAGTCTCCTCCGTAAATGTCACATCCAGTTTCCCCTCTGCCTTAACACCATATACGGATTGATCATGTAACACCCGTCCATATTCCGGAAAATATCCCCCTCCCTTACGGGTGATATAAACCAACATGGAAGAAAAGCCATAAGGACCCGAACCTCCCGAATGAATAGCCGGCTTGGTACGTCCCGCATTTTTATGACAACTGGAACAGGAATAACCGGCATACACAGGCCCTAATCCATTACCCGGACCATCACCGGTTCCACGTGAACGATCATACAAATCGTCCCCTTTATTAAACCGAACCGAATACTCTCCTGTCAACCAAGGCGCCGGTTGATCGTATGCCTTTGGAGAAGAGGTAAATATCGTAGAATTACCGGCGGACAATTCTTCCGGCTTGGCCAACTGCCCATTCGGCTTATAAATCTCCGTATCATCCAATCCTTTTTCACAAGAAGAGAACATTCCTGAGAACACAAGAATACAAAGCCCCGTAAGAGCCTTGCATTCATGCCTTTTTATTGTCGAAGAAAACCTCCGGATTATATTCCTTATAGCCATTTAGTATTAATTCAAGCCTAACATGTTTATTACTTCCCTGAATATATCTGACAGGTCTGAGCAAGCATTCATCGCCGCTTCGATCTCTCCTTTAGCCGCATTTCCTGCTTCGGCGGACGCCACATTTTTCCGGAAAGGAGCAGGTATATCTCTGATTGCCTTACGGGTTGCGGCTATTTGATCTTTCACGCGTGTATCAAGTGCTTCATCAACCGACCGAACAAGTGCAGAAAGGCTTGTTGCGTCGTCGCGATTACCTGCACGACCGCCCATATAAGCATTTTCGATACTGATAATATTATTTTCATAGTCTGTCAGAGAATTCCAGCTATACCAGGACTCCACTTCAAGAACAGCCGTTTCGTAATCTTTACTTTTCCAATACTCATACGGATTACCAATCTTCTGCTCGCCCACTTCGTCTGAGATATTGATAATACCGCCATCAATAATAAAGTCACCGATTACCACCTGCGCACTACTTGTCCGTCCGCTTGTATGTTTTTTCAGTTCATCACCGAAAGCAACAGGAACCTCTTCCGTGTTCAAACCCTCTTTCCACGCTTTATAAAGTGTTTCGGTATCATTCAACAGTCGCGCGGAGACACGCCGCATATACTCTTTTTCGTTATCGGAGACATTAGCAGGATCCTTCGCTTTCCCTTCTTCGAACAACAGATATTCTAACGTGTGGAACCCACGAACACCTTGTGCCTCTTCACTATCGCCATCAATTTCAGAAAAGTCATTGGTGGCAAGAATCTGGTCGATATCATCTTTTTGCAAGGGCCAGGAGTCCAAGCTGGGATCAAGATTCTCATAATCAGCCGGACCAAAAAGGAAGGCTTCACTCTCCTCCCACGGTTCACGGGCAGCACGCCACGCATCACACGCTGCCTGCAAATCCGCCTCTGTTCCACTTTCGATAAATTTACCCACAGCATCATTCAATGCTTTCACATTTGTCTCCATCAGCGCGTAAGTCGGAAGAACCACCCTGTCAACATAAGTCGCAATCACTCTGTCCATTGCCTCCTCAGAGAGCTCATTTCCTTTAGGGATATCCGGCGTGTCATTTTCGCTACAAGAAAAACCGATAAATGCGCAAGCCATAAACAGCATTGCAAAAATTCTTTTCATTTTCATATTATAAATTAGTTTGATTTTAAGACATTATTTGCTGAAGAACCATCCGATATAAGCCAAACCTACGGACAGCATATTCTCACTGTTATAATCCCCATCACCGATCTGACGATGCGTATAATCAGCCTTCACTACTAAATTAGGAAGCGCATAATAGTTAGCCCCTACCGACCACATAGCTGTCTCCATGCGTTTATCAGCCAGTACCTTCCCCTGCGTTCTTTCCATCGGGTTATAATACTCATACCGGACAAAAGAAAAGATACGCAGTGCATTCTTCCCAAAGAAAGAACCTATATTATAACCTATCTCTCCTCCATAACTGACAGCCCTGCTGCCCACATCCGTACGAGGATAACCGGAGGAACCGCTCAACTTACGCTTCTCGGCAGAAAGCGCCTCACTGTCACCCAATGTGCCATAGACAATATTTCCGCGAGCAATCAGATTCCTGTTCTTATATTGTACATCACCCGTTATAATATTCACTGTATTCTTCATCCCGGCCGTCTTACCCGGCTTCGAGGCATTCTTCGCACTCTGGTTATAATACCCTGAAATACCCACGCGAAGTCCTTTAATACCGTTATAATCCAGACGCCCCGCAAAGGCAGGGCTCGTAAACGAATTGACCTCATACATCTTTTGCTGCCCGCTGGCAATCCATTCCGTATTACGGAACCCAAGCGGATCAAGTCCGGCCACCATCATCACTTCGTAATTAAACGCGCCCACTTCGCCAAAGAACGAGATCCCATTTTCATGCCAGGTAGAGGGAAGTATTATCGTCTCCCCCTCCGGCCGGTAAACGCCAAAGAAGTTAATTGGCTCATGGTGAGCATTGGTAAGTCCTATGGGAACAATAATATGTCCGGCACGTACATTAAACGACGGATGAATCAACTTCGTGATATGAAACTGTTCCAAAGCAACCTCGCCGCCCTTTTCAATTTCCGTTTCCCATTCACCACCTTCTGTGTACCATTCGATCTCACGGGCAACACCCGTTCCGCCATACTCAAACTCTATCTCCGCCCCTAAAATCCAGGAAGAGGAAAACTTATAATCAATCGCCAGAATAAAACGAGGGATAGAAATAGTTCCCCTATCCATCTTTGAAGAGCCTGTTGGAGTAAGCCGATTAAAACCATAATCCATATAACTGGCCGCCATTTCACCATATCCGCCGAAACGGAACTTCTCAAATGCATCGTATTCCGATGTTTTTTTAGTCACTGTACTGGGATTTTCCTGCGCCATCAGCGCAATAGGAAAGAAAAGATGTACTAGAATTAAGTTAAATACCTGTCTCATATTGTTTGTTTTCGACGCAAAAGTACAGGCGCCCCGAAAACTCCACAATCGCTTTTTTTAGGTAAATTCACTGGGAATCTACCTAATAATAGGTACGATCCCCGATTGCTATGAACAGCGAACGTTGTTTCATAACTCATAACTCATAATTCATAATTCTCCCCCACATTCTCCCCCACGAGTAACCATAGATAGGTAAAACGCACCCTCTTTTTACATAGATATAGGTATTGCAGCATCTCTTCCCAAACCATACCTTTGCAGCATCATAGAGAAGTAACTATTAGTATAATTGTGATATCCCAAACCTTAAATTACAGATTGTAAGCACATAAGTTTAGAAAGAGAGCAGCTCCCCGGCTGCTCTTTTCTTTTTGAAGGAGATAGGAAATGGGGGAAAGAATTGAAAATGTAGGGGCGAACACATGTGTTCGCTCGTTAGAAAATAAGATTTGAACTAATCCATAAACCCTATCATTCAAACCCTACAACAAACAAAAAATCAAGCATGAACGTGCTCTAAGATAACGATGTTTTCTCCTGTTCATCGTAATGATCTAATCGTTCCACCTGGGTGAGACGCCTGTTCCACCCGGGTGAATCGACTGTTTCACCCAGGTGAGTCGCCCGTCCCACCCGGGCGGAACGATTAAAAGAACGCAAAGAAAAGAATAGATCATTGTAATAAAAGGGTATATTTATGACTATTAAAGGAGAAGTGAGCCGCATTAAAGCTCATTCGTTCACTAATAATCAACCGATTCCAAAGGTTGATCTCATTTTACCCGAACAGAAGCAATTTGTTAAATACAAAATGTTTATTACTTTTGTTTTCAATAAATAGTTTTCGAATCAAGCATAATAACATCTTAAAACATACTACTATGGTAGACATTAAACAGTATATTAACGGGGCGGAAGAAAAAATGACTTTTGCCATTGATTATCTGGATGAACAACTATCACACATTCGCGCGGGCAAAGCTAATCCGAAAATTCTGGATGGAGTTAAAGTGATGTACTATGGCAGCCTGACTCCCCTTAATAATGTAGCATCTGTTAATACGCCTGATGCTAAAACAATTATCATCACTCCGTGGGAAAAACCCCTGATCAAAGATATCGAAAAGGCTATTCTTAACTCCGACGTAGGTATTACGCCTGAGAACAATGGAGAAATCATTCGTCTGGGTATTCCTCCGTTAACAGAAGAGCGTCGTCGTCAATTAGCTAAGCAATCCAAGCAAGAGGCTGAAAATGCAAAAATCAGCGTTCGTAATGCTCGTCGCGAGGCTATTGATCAGTTGAAGAAAAGCATAAAAGACGGTACCCCTGAAGATGTGGAAAAGGATGCAGAAAATGAAGTTCAGAAAATTCATGACCGATACATCAAAAAGATCGATGAGTTGTTTGCTGCAAAAGAAAAAGAAATTATGACAGTGTAATTTAATTGAAAGTTGAACGGTTTAGTTATCAAAAACACCGGAAGCTGGTATACTGTCCGTACGGATGATGGACAAACAATAGAGAGCAAAATAAAGGGGAATTTCCGACTGAAAGATATTCGCAGCACCAATCCTGTTGCCGTAGGTGATCGGGTGAAAATCATTCTCAACAATGAAGGGACTGCTTTTATTTCAGAAATAGAAGATCGGAAGAATTATATCATCCGCCGTTCGTCTAATCTATCCAAGCAATCGCATATCATTGCGGCAAATCTTGATCAGGCTATGCTGATCGTTACGGTTAATTATCCGATAACGACAACTATTTTCATTGATCGCTTTCTGTCTACTGCTGAAGCTTACCGGGTGCCGGTGAAAATTATTTTCAATAAGATTGATCGCTATAAAAGAGAGGATAAGGAGCGTTTGGAAAAGCTGAGTTCCCTTTACTCATCTATTGGTTACGAGTGTATGCGGATGTGTGCAAAGACCGGTGAAGGGTTGGATGCGCTACGCCTGGAATTAAAGGATAAAATAACACTTCTTTCCGGACATTCCGGTGTTGGTAAATCAACGATTATCAACCAATTAATTCCCGGTCTAAACTTAAAAACCGCGATTATTTCCGAATACCACAATAAAGGAATGCATACCACAACCTTTTCTGAGATGATCGAACTACCGGAAAAAGGATATATTATCGACACGCCGGGTATTAAAGGCTTTGGCGTTTTCGATATGGAAGAGGCTGAGATATCCCATTACTTTCCGGAAATATTCAACCAATCCAAGAATTGCCGCTTTAATAATTGTACACACCGTCATGAACCCGGCTGTGCCGTTATTCAGGCCGTACAGGATAAAGCCATCAGCGAATCACGCTACAGAAGCTATCTGAATATCCTGGAAGATAAGGACGAAAGTAAGTATAGAGAGGATTTTTGATTTTATACTGCCGGCAAACTCATCCCCGTAATCTTTCGATACAGATCGAGGGCATAAACATCGGTCATTCCGGAAATGTAATCCAGTACACATTGAATTTTGCCGTATGTAGTTGTCGCCTGCGTATCATATTGCTCCGGCATACGGTTTAACAGCAATTTGCTATAGGTGTCTTTAGGCTCCATCATGATTGCGTGTGTATAGAGCTTCAATAGATGGTTAAAAATCTGATGTCCCGAAATTTCCACATCAACCACCTCTCTGGCATTATATATTTTCCGGAAAGCCATAGCTGAACATTTATCGTAGGCAGAACGCGCCGGTTCACTGATCAAATCAATTAAGGCAGGTTGCCGGATACCTTGTAGTATCTCCTCCTCCTTTTCCAAGAAAATACGCGTACATTCATCCACTAGCAATCCGATAATACCCGAACGAAGATAGGCAATCTGTTCACTGGTATCCTCTACCTTTTTCATCACATCATACCGATGCGCACGTTTCTCTTCAGGGAAAAAGGCCAACAACAGATTGATCGCCTCTTCTTTGGGAAGAATATACAGCTTCACTGCATCTTCAATATCCATTATCTGATAGCAGATATCATCCGCCGCTTCTACCAGATACACTAATGGATAACGAACATATTTCTCCGGTTCTTTCTTGTCTTTACAGATACCTAACTCCTCCGCAATCCTCCGGAAAGATTCCTCTTCCGACTGCAGATACCCGAATTTCTTTTTATCCTTCGTTGCTAAAGTGGACGAATAAGGGTATTTTACAATAGATGCCAGTGTGCTATAAGTCAATGCAAACCCACCTTTCCGGCGACCAACAAACTGGTGCGTAAGTAAACGTAGCGCATTCGCGTTGCCTTCAAAGTATAGGAAGTCTGTCCAGCGTCCCCCTTCCTTTTCTACAGCTTCTTTATAAGAGACACCTTCTCCATTCTCGAAAAAGTTAGAGATCGCCCGTTCCCCCGAATGTCCGAAAGGCGGATTCCCCATATCATGTGCCAGGCAAGCCGCTGAAACAATCGAACCGATATCCTCAAAGCAAGCCGGATCATCAGGATATTTCTGGCGTAAACGTTTTCCAATATTATTCCCTAATGACCGACCGACACAGGAAACCTCCAGGCTATGCGTCAAACGATTATGCACAAATACACTCCCGGGCAGAGGGAACACCTGCGTTTTGTTTTGCAACCGTCGGAAGGAGGGAGAAAAAATAAGCCGGTCATAATCCCGCTGGAAGTCACTTCGTTCATGTTGGCGATCGGTATAATCCTCCATACCGAAACGTTTATCGGATAATAATTGTGTCCAGTTCATCCTCAAAAAATTAATTCTCCTTTTCCCTGCCGTACTATTTCAAATTCATCCGACGTACAATCTACAACCGTCGAAGGTTCTGTTCCGCCATAACCGCCGTCAATAATCAAATCAACTATTTCGGCATACTTTTCATCAATCAATTCCGGATCAGTAGAATATTCAATCACATCATCCTCGTCATGCACAGACATCGTCATGATCGGATTGCCCAATTCATTCACCAACTCCCTGATGATCGTATTATCCGGCACACGAATACCTACCTCCTTTTTGTTCTTGTATATCTTAGGCAATTCACTACTTGTCGGAAGCAGGAAAGTAAAAGGACCGGGCAAATTCTTCTTCATCAGCTTAAATGCACCGTTACTCACCTTCGCATACTCACTGATATTTGAAAGATCATAACAGATAATAGACAAATTCGCCTTTTGCGGATTCACCCCTTTGATCTGGCAGATTCTTTCGACAGCACGCACATTGAGCGCATCGCAACCAATGGCATATACCGTATCGGTAGGATAAATCACCAATCCTCCCTCTTTCAAAACATCTACAACTTTCCGAATCTCCTTTATATTAGGATTATCAGGGTAAATCTTCACCAACATAAATACATAATTATGAGTTATGAATTATAAATTATGAATTAGAATGTAGTGAGAATCCCGCTCAATTCATAACTCATAATTTATAATTCATCATTTTATCCGTATATAATATTCCCGTTCTCGTCCGTATACTCTTCCAGTCCTTTACTGTACTGATTCATTGCCCGTAAGCTCATCCCCATGCTTGAGAAACCGCCGTCGTGGTAAAGATTCTGCATAGTAACTTTACGGGTCAGGTCTGAGAAGAGCGTGATACAGTAGCTCGCACACTCATCGGCCGACGCGTTACCCAACGGACTCATCTTATCCGAAAAATCCATCAGATTATCCATGCCCTTCACGCCACTACCAGCCGTAGTAATTGTCGGCGACTGTGAAACCGTATTGATACGCACACATTTTTCTCTGCCGTAGATATATCCGAAACTTCGTGTTATTGATTCCAACAAACTCTTCGCATCTGCCATATCATTGTAACCAAAGAAAGTACGCTGCGCAGCTACATAACTCAGTGCCACCACCGAACCATATTCCGCTATGGCATCCATTTTCTTGGCCACCTGCAGCATCTTATGAAAAGAGATCGCAGAAATATCCAACGTCTTCTCCAGCATGTTATAATCCAGATCATCATACCGTCTTTTCTTCCGCACATTCGGGCTCATCCCTATGGAGTGTAACACAAAATCAATCTTTCCGCCTAACGCATCTACCGATTCCTCGAATACCTTCTGCAAATCCTCCACGCTCGTTGCGTCAGCAGCGATAACCTTCGCATTCAGTTGCTTCCCCAGCGCCTCAACATCGCCCATACGGATCGCCATCGGCGTATTACTCAATGTAATGGTTGCACCTTCTTCCACTGCCTGTTCCGCAACCTTCCAGGCGATCGACATATCATTCAGCGCCCCAAATATAATGCCGCGCTTGCCTTGTAATAAATTATGACTCATACCTATTCGTTTTTAATACGTGGCAAAAGTACATAATTATCCGTAAGATACGCAATCCCAACAGACTTATTCCCTGAAATAGATTCGCTTAACCCGAGGAGAAATAGTAGTCAGTACCTCATACGAAATCGACCCTAACTTATCCGCCAATTCGCTTACAGAAAGTCCTTCCCCGAAAATCACCACACTGTCACCCTCACGAGCGTCCGTATCCGTAACATCCACCATACAGATATCCATGCAAATATTCCCGATGATCGGGCAACGCTTTCCACCTACAACAACCTCACCGCCCAAATGGCTCAACCGCCTGTCTAATCCGTCCGCATAACCAATCGGCAGAATCGCAATACGTGAATCACGCTCCACACGCCCATTCCGGCTATAACCAATCGTCTCTCCCGCAGCAACCGACTGTATCTGAAGGATTACGGTACGCAGTGTACTCACATTCCTCAGCGCATCCTGATGCGTCGGGCTTACACCATACAGCCCAATTCCCAAACGAACCATATCCATCTGGTAGTGTGCAAATCGCTCTATTCCGGAAGAATTCAAGATATGATGAAGCATCGGATACCCCAGTCCCTTTTCAAGTTCAGCGACAGCCTGATTAAAGCGCCCCACCTGCTGTTCAGTAAAACTATCGTATACCTCCTCATCACTACCCGCCAGATGCGAGAAGACCGAACGAATCATCACCCCACTCTGCCGGTTTAGCCGCTCTACCACCTCCGGCAACTGTTCCGGCTGAAATCCCAGGCGATGCATACCGGTGTCCACCTTCAGATGGATCGGAAACGAAGTAATCCCACGCCTCTCCGCCTCATAAATCAGCGCTTCCAGCAGACGAAAACTATAAACCTCCGGCTCCAGTTGATATTCAAACAAGACATTCATACTGTTCATCTCCGGATTCATCACCATAATTGGAATCGAGATACCCTCTTTACGCAAAGCCGCCCCTTCGTCAGCCAGCGCCACGGCCAGATAATCACACCGATGCTCCTGCAATGTCTTCGCGATCTCATACGAACCCGCGCCATACCCGAAGGCCTTCACCATAACTACCATCTTCGTCTTCGGCTCAAGCAAGCTGCGGAAGTAATTGAAGTTATGCACAATCGCATCCAGATTCACCTCCAAAATTGTTTCATGCACTCGCTTCTCTAGTTGCTCCACAATCTGTTCGAAATGAAACTGTCGGGAACCTTTCAGTAAAATCAGCTCATTATCGAAGCCCTTCACCTCCGGAGAGAGCAAAAACTCCTCGGTCGAGACATAAAAACTCCTCT
>JAJDIA010000031.1 GCA_030266465.1 Parabacteroides sp. OttesenSCG-928-G21
AGCATTGTTAACAAAACAGACAAGCATCGTTATAATACAAGTGAAAGAATGTGATGTTGTATCGAATTCTCGTTAGCTAAGAGGTGGATTTAGTATGAAATTGATTATAACACAGGCAGTTTGAAGCGCACCAGATAGCATTCGTTTATCAATGGAGAATAGGTGGCGTACAGGTATTCTTCCCGGCTGTCGACTGTAATAGAACTCATCTGGTCGGGGAGGAGATAGTAGGCTAAAGGGTTGCCTTTACGATCGAATACGACAATAGAATTAGGTATTTCTAATCCCATAGATTTGGTTTGTCCCCAATAAATGGTATAGATATGTTTGTCGGTAATATGTATATCACCGAAGCCGGACAAATGGCGGTCAGGGTCAAATGTAATATTATCTTCTTTAATCGTATAATGATAATCAGAAACCTGTTTTTCCCATTGTTTTTTGAGTCGTCCCCATTTGTATTCATAAGAGGCGATATAGCCTAAAACACCGGTAGCATAGATCAACTGGTTCTCACGTTTTGCGATTTGCCCACTGCCGCTACGGGCAATATAGGCGTGTGCTGCCGGTTCGTCAATTGGAAAATCTCCGGTATATGCCATCTCTTTCTTTTTTCGTTCACAAAGGGCGAAAATACCTTCCGTATAGTTCCCCAGGCAGGCGTATAGATCATTTTTTAATTGTACCAACTGAAAAGGCGAACGGTCATTGGCAAAATTGAAACGGATAAAATCATCTAATGTAAGCAAACCATTCTGTACCTGATATATGGCCAATGTTTTCTGGTTGAAAAACTGAAAAGAGGCTTGAAAATCAGATTTTGTCGGTATAGAGATCTGGTCTCCCCTTTTCTTGAGCGAATGTCTTTGCAGAACGGAATCGCCGAGAAGATAAACTCCTAAGAAGGAGGAACTTTCGGGATGTGAGATAAGAATAATGCTGTCCGTGAGTAAATAAGGGGTGGGAGGGGATTGCCCCGGAAGTCGCACTAATTGCTCCATAGCTAATTCTTGCCTGGTGATATTCTCCAGGGAAACGCGTTCCGCTTTTTTCTGTTTACAGCCCCAAAAGGAGCAAAGCAGAATGCTTAGAATAAGCATATAATGCCGTTTCATATCCTATTAATGTGCTTCCAACCAATTATCTCCTTCGCCACAGTCCGCAATAAGCGGTACTTGCAATTTGATTACTCCTTCCATCTCTTCAAGAACTATCCTACGAACCTGATCTATCTCATTTTTCCAGACATTAAAATTGAGTTCATCATGTACCTGAAGGATCATTTTGCTTTTTAATCCCTCTTTTTCAAAGCGATCAAAAATACGGATCATTGCTACCTTTATAATATCGGCAGCACTTCCCTGAATCGGAGCGTTGATCGCGTTTCGCTCGGCATAACCCCGTACGATGGCGTTATTGGAGTTGATATCGGGAAGAAAACGTTTTCGTTTGTATAACGTTTCCACATAGCCCTTTTCTTTTGCTATCTGAATACTTTTCTCCATATATGCCTTTACTTCAGGGTAGGTTCGGAAGTAGCCATCGATCAGTTCTTTTGCTTCAGAACGGGGGATGGATAGTCTGTCTGCAAGTCCGAATACAGAGATGCCATAGATGATTCCGAAGTTGGCCGTTTTGGCTTTTCGGCGCATATCGCTGGTGACCTCTTGTAATCCCACGCCATATATTTTTGCGGCTGTTGCTGCGTGAATATCCGCTCCACTCCGGAATGATTCAATCATATTGACATCATTACTCAGATGCGCCATGATACGTAATTCTATCTGCGAGTAGTCGGCTGAAAAAAACAAACAATCCTTATTATCTGCGGTAAAGGCTTTTCTGATTTCACGTCCCAAGGCATCCCGAACCGGAATATTTTGCAGGTTCGGATTGGTAGAGCTTAACCTTCCGGTAGCAGTGACTGCCTGATTGAAAGAGGTATGTATTTTCCCTGTTTGTGGACTTATTAAAGCCGGAAGCGCATCGATGTAAGTGCTTAAGAGTTTTTTTAATCCCCGGTATTCAAGTAGTAAGCCGATGATAGGGTGTTTATTGCGTAGTTTTTCCAAAACATCTTCACTGGTACTGTAATTTCCGGTTTTTGTTTTACGTGCTTTGTCGTCAATTTTTAACTGTTCAAACAGGACTTCTCCTACTTGTTTGGCCGAATTGATATTAAAGGTTGTATCGGCCAGTTTGTAAATTTCTTCTTCCAGCTTTTGTAGCGTAGCGCTAAGAACTTCAGAAGATTGTTTGAGTGCTGCCGTATCCAGAGAAACACCTGTAGCCTCCATATCCGCTAAAACGTAAATCAACGGCATTTCCATGTCGTAGAATAAAGATTCCAGTCCCTCTTTTTTAAGTGCTGGCTCGAAATAATTTTTTAAGCGTAATGTTATATCCGCGTCTTCGACTGCATATTCTGCGATATCTACAAGCGGAACGCTACGCATTGATTTTTGATTTTTACCTTTAGGGCCTATCAGATCTTCAATAGGAATGGTTTTATAGTTGAGATATGTTTCAGCCAAATAATCCATGCCATGACGTAATTCCGGATTAAGCAGATAATGGGCGATCATGGTGTCGAACAATGGACCTTTTATTCGCACATCGTATTTTCGAAGAACTAAAATATCAAATTTGATATTTTGGCCGATTTTTAATGAACGATTATTTTCAAGAGCCGGAGAAAGAAGTTTGACAATTTTTTTTGCTTCAGACTGATCAGCCGGAATAGGAACATACCAACCTTCATTTTCTTTTATGGAGAAAGATAAACCGACTAATTCTGACTGTAGAGGGTCGAGACCTGTCGTTTCGGTGTCAAATGCGAAAAAAATCTGATCTAATAAAATTCGGTTCAAATCAACTATTTTTTCTTGACTATCAGCAATATAGTAAGAGTGAGTAGTCGTTTTTGAGCTCTCTAGAGTCGATTCTTTAAAAATTTCCGGGGGATTGTCCGAAAAAACGTCGAATAATGAACCTTGAATCGGACCGGATTTTGTCTCTTTTTTTGGTTCTCCGGCGAGTTTGTTAATAAATGTTCTAAATTCTAATTCTTTGTATATTTCCGTTAGGCGGTCAATATCCGGTTCATCCCGGTTGCATTTTTTTGCATCGAAGGTAATCGGGACATCAGTTTTAATAGTTGCTAAAAATTTAGAGAAGCGAATTTGTTCAGCGTTCTCTTCGATTTTTGTTTTTAGGGCGCCTTTTAATTTATCAGTATTTTCTAACAGGTTTTCAATACTGCCGAATTCCACGAGTAACTTTTGTGCTGTTTTTTCTCCTACTCCGGGACATCCGGGGATATTGTCTGAACTATCACCCATTAATCCTAACAAGTCGATTACCTGTTCGGTTGATTTCAAACCATATTTTTCTAAGACCTCTTTTTCGCCTAAAACTTCATAGCCTCCTCCATATTTTGGGCGATAGATATAGATATGATTTGCGACCAGTTGTCCGTAGTCTTTATCCGGAGTCATCATATAGACGTCATATCCTTCTTTGGCAGCTTGCCCGGCAATAGTGCCGATTACATCATCCGCCTCAAAACGTGGAACCTCAAGAATAGGGATATTATAAGCTTGGATTATATCTTTAATCACAGGAACAGATTCCCGAATCACTTCCGGAGTCTCTTCCCGTTGCGCTTTATAAAGCTCATACGCTTCATGGCGGAAAGTTGGGCCTTTCGGATCAAAAGCAACGGCAATATGTGTCGGTGATTCTGTCCGTATAACCTCTTCAAGGCTGTTTATAAATCCGAAGATAGCCGAGGTGTTTACCCCTTTAGAGTTAATCCTGGGATTTTTGATAAAAGCATAATATGATCGGTAGATTAATGCATAAGCATCAATAAGGAATAGTTTCATAACGATTTAACACGTTTTATTGTTATTAATATGGGTAAATGTACGAAAAAACTAGCTGACTCAATTGTTTTTCTTAATTTTGCGGAGCTTTTGAAGCTTTATGGTAGATCAACGGAAAAAAATAAAAGAACCTGTTGCCGGAGAGTTCCAATGTTTTGTGGATGAATATACGGGTTCACTTCAATCTCATTCGAAATATTTAAAATCAGCAATTGATGTTGTTTTAAGCTCGAATGGAAAACATGTGCGCCCTTTATTGGTGCTACTTACCGCAAAAGCTTGTGGAAATATTACAAATGATTCTGTCAATGCAGCGGTGTTGTTGGAGCTTCTTCACACGGCAACGCTTCTTCATGATGATGTAGTTGATGACACAAAAGTACGTCGTGGACAACCTACCTTGAATGCTATTTTCGATAACAGGATATCTGTGTTGGTGGGAGACTTTGTGCTTTCAACAGCGCTTCTTCGTTCTATTAACACCGGAGATATAAGAATGATTAAGATTATCTCACAATTAGGGCGGGATTTATCAGAAGGTGAAATAGAACAGTTGGAAACGGCTGAAAATCGTTTGCTTAATGAAGAGTCGTACTGGCAAGTAATCAAGAAAAAGACAGCTACTCTTCTTTCGGCCTGTACGGAAATGGGAGCTATTTCTTCTGGAGTATCAGATGAAATGATTGCTTTATGTCGTGAATTTGGTGAGAATCTGGGATTTTGCTTCCAGCTAAAAGATGATGTTTTTGATTATTTTGAAAGCAATAAAATAGGCAAACCTACAGGGAATGATATCCGTGAAGGGAAAATAACGCTTCCATTATTATATGCGCTTAAAACGGCGGATTCGACAATTTCTGCCCCATTCCACCGAATAATTGATGACGCTGATTTTACGGATGAGAATATTAATTCTTTACTCTGTTTTGCTAAAGAATATGGCGGAATCGAATATGCCGAAAAATATATGAAAATATACCGGGATAAAGCGATTCAATTAATAAAGCAACTATCTGATTCAGATGCTCGCCGATCGCTGCTTATGCTGGCAGATTATATGATTGAACGAGATAAATAGGGTATTTATTCCGTTAATCTTTTTTCAATATCACTAACCAGGTTGCTGGCACCAATACGGAAAAGAGTAGGGGATAGCCATTCTTCACCAAGGATTTCTTTAACAAGGACATAATATTTTACAGCATCTTCAGCAGTACGAACTCCTCCTGCAATTTTAATCCCTATTTGATTACCTGTAATAGCATAGTATTGTTTAATTACCTGACAAATGGTATAGGCAGCTTCTAATGTTGCACCCGGATAACCTTTCCCGGTAGAAGTTTTCAGAAAATCTGCTCCGGAGTAAATTGCGAGGATAGATGCCCGCTGTATGTTTTCTGCCGTAGCTAAAGCTCCTGTTTCCAGGATTACTTTGAGTATTGCTCCGCGACAGCTCTCTTTGATCTCCTGGATTTCTTCTGATAGGTCGTCGTAGTTTTCTTCCATGAAATAGCCCAAATTCATTACGATGTCGATCTCATCTGCTCCCTGCATTACAGCCATGGCTGTTTCTGCGATTTTAACTTCCACAAAAGTTTGTGATGCCGGAAAACCTCCTGCGACACTGGCGATTTTAACCTCTTGTGCGGTTAATGCCTGTTTCACCGTATCGACAAATAATGGATAAGTACAGATTGCTGCAACATTAGGCATATCCGGACGGCTTCCTTCAAAATCATTTACCCGGTTCACCAGTTTCCAAATGCTTTCTCGTGTGTCTAATGTGGTAAGTGAGGTAAGATCAATGAAGCCATAAATCTCCTTCAATACCTTTGTCGTAAAGTTTGCTTTAAATTGTTTTTGAATGATTTCATCGACCTTTTTAGTGATCAATTCGTTTGAAGGTGTTATTTCAAATTGTTCAAATGCCTTTTGATATTTAGATTGTTCGTTCATATTATTGTCTGTTTTGTAGTTTAGGATTCTGAATGTGTCTTTCACGATCACGGTCTGTCTTTTTCATCATATTACGTTCAAAGGCTTCTGTTAAGTTGATCCCGGTTTGATTAGCCAGGCAAAGCAAAACCCATAAAATATCAGCCATTTCATCGCCTAATTCATATTGTTGTTCGCTTTTTTTGAAAGATTGTTCCCCATAAATGCGGGCAATCAATCTTGCTAACTCACCAACCTCTTCTGTGAGTAATGCCATATTGGTTAATTCGTTGAAATAACGCACTCCAATAACATTAATCCATCTGTCAACTTTCTCTTGTGCTTGCTGTAATGTTAATTCGCTCATTTTTTTATTCTTTGTTTTTAGAATCTATAATAATGGTAACCGGACCGTCATTGATCAATTCAATTTTCATATCTGCTCCAAAAGTCCCGGTAGAGACGGTTTCCCCCAGTTGCTGTTCTATTTCTTTACAGAAATTTTCGTAGATAGGAATAGCTATTTCCGGCTTGGAAGCGCGGATATATGAAGGGCGATTACCTTTTTTAGTGGAAGCCTGGAGAGTGAATTGGCTTACAACAAGTATTTCCCCATTGATTTCCTGTACGGAGCGGTTCATCACACCGGCTTCATCATCAAATATCCTTAGATTAACAATTTTCTTTGTTAGCCATTCAATGTCTTCCTGATTATCAGTATCTTCTATACCGATAAGAACTAATAGACCTCTACCGATTTTGGCTGTAATTTGATTATCGATAGTAACAGACGAATATTTTACCCGTTGTATGACTGTTTTCATTCTTTTTCGTCTTTGTTTAATCCTTCTACTAAAAGTTTCGCTTTCTTTTCTCCTATAAGATTCTGTAAATCAGCAATATTTGCGTCTTTAATGCGTTTGACGCTTTTATAATGTTGCAAAAGTAATATTTTTGTCTTTTCCCCGATCCCTTTTATTTGATCTAATTCAGAAGCAACCTGACGTTTGCTTCGTTTTTCTTTATGAAAAGTAATGGCGAAGCGATGAACTTCATTCTGCATTTGTTCCAATAACCTGAATAAAGGGCTTTGCTGGACTAATCCAATGCTGACAGGCGGGAAGCCATAGAGCAATTCGGAAGTACGGTGTTTACGGTCTTTCGCTAATCCGGCAATGGGGATTTTTAAGCCTAGTTCATCTTCAATTACCGATCTGACTACCTCCATTTGCCCTTTTCCTCCATCTGTGATAATTAGATCGGGTAGAGGATTTCCTTCTTCAATGGCTCTTTGATAGCGGCGTCTTACAACTTCTTTCATAGAGCTGTAATCATCCGGTCCTACCACTGTTTTTATAATGTATTTGCGGTATTCTTTTTTTGCCGGTTTGCCCATGATAAAAACGACACAGGCAGCAACAGCGTCGCTTCCTTGTATGTTGGAGTTGTCAAAACATTCAATGCGTGCCGGAAGCTTTTCAAGCTGTAGAGCTTCCTGTATTTCTTTTAATAACCGGGTATTTCGTTGTTCAGGATTAAGTTTTTCCGCCTGTTTGAGGCGATCTACTTTGAACTGTTTTACGTTCATTTCCGAGAGTTCCAGTAGTTTTTTCTTATCACCCCGTTGTGGAATTGTAAAAATAATATTCCCCATTTCCAAATCGATATCGAAAGGAATAATAATTTCCTTGGCATTACTTTTGAAGCGAGTTCGCATTTCTGCAATTCCAAGCGCTAATAATTCTTCTTTGGATTCGTCTAATCGTTTTTTGTACTCAAAAGTGTAGGCCTGAACAACGGCGCCATTTCCGATATGCATATAATTGATGAAAGCAGAACGGTCTAATTCAGCTATCGAGAATACATCAATGTTGTGTAGAGTAGGGGTGACAACAGTTGATTTAGACCGGTAATTCTCGATGATATCGTACTTTTCTTTTACAACTTGTGCCTCTTCAAAACGCAATTCTTCAGACAATAACTGCATTTGTTCAAGCAGATGTTTGCTTATCAATGTAATATTCCCTTTTAGGATTTCTTTTACTTCCATGATGTTTTGGTTGTATTCCTTCAAATCCTGAAGCCCTTCACAAGGCCCTTTGCAACGTTTAATATGATATTGCAAACATACTTTATAGCGTCTTTGTTGTATGCTCTCCGGAGTTAGCGGGTAGTTGCAGGTGCGTATAGGATATAGATCCTTCAGCATTTGCAACATTAATTTAGCTGTATAGCCGGAAGAGTAGGGGCCGTAATATTTTGATCCATCCTTTACAATGTTTCGCGTTTTAAATACACGAGGGAAATATTCATTTTTTACGACAATAGAGGCGTATGTCTTATCATCTTTTAATAAGACATTGTATCTTGGTCTGTATTCTTTGATTAGATTATTTTCGAGCAGCAGAGCATCTTCTTCCGAATCAACAACAATGTATTTAATGTCTCTAATCTGTTTGACCAGTACATTTGTCTTTTTACTGTCATGGATTTTGTTGAAATAAGAAGAGACTCTTTTCTTTAAATTTTTTGCCTTGCCAACATAGATAATGCTTCCCTTCTCGTCAAAATATTGATAACATCCAGGTTTTTCGGGCAGGATGGAAAGTATGCTTTTAATATGTTTTTCTGCGTCGTGCGGCATAATTTAATTTTTCAACCATAATAATGTTTCACGTGGAACAATTTGGGATTATCTTCCCAGAAGTACCAGCAAAATGTTAATATCACTCGGAGATATTCCGGGGATTCTACTTGCTTGCGCGATAGTCTCCGGGTCGATTTTTGTTAGTTTTTGTCGGGCTTCTGTCGATAAGGACTGTATAGACATATAGTCAAATTTCCCTTTTATTCGAATATTCTCCAGTCGGCTTATTTTGTCCGCGATAATCCGTTCACGTTTAATATAGCCATCATACTTCATTAGAATTTCTGCGGCTTCCGTTATTTCTTCTTTTCTAGTTTCCGGAATTTTATCTAATTCATTTTTTAGAGCCGGAATTATCTCCGCTAATTTCTCTAAAGATAATTGTGGGCGAAGAACCAAATCGACCAATTTGCATCCATGGGTTAGGAGGGAAGACTCTACTTTTTCCAGGAGTTCATTAACCTGATGCGGTTTTATGGAATAATTTTCAACAAAACTTATGATCCCATCTCTGTATTTCTTTTTTTCGTTTAGTAAATTATAACGGTCCTGTTTGGCTAATCCTAATTGATAGGATTTTTCAGTAAGCCGCATATCGGCATCATCCTGTCTTAGCAATATGCGATACTCTGCTCTTGAGGTAAACATCCGGTAAGGCTCATCAACCCCTTTTGTAACTAAGTCATCAATGAGCACGCCAATATAAGCTTCATCCCTACCTAATATGAAAGCCTCTCCTCCGTGGCAATTAATGTGGGCATTTATCCCGGCTATGAGTCCTTGTCCTCCTGCTTCTTCATAGCCGGTAGTCCCGTTTATTTGTCCGGCAAAAAAGAGGTTTTTGATCAGTTTCGTTTCTAAATTATGGTATAATTGTGTCGGGTCAAAGAAATCATACTCTATGGCATATCCCGGTCGGTATAATTGAATGTCTCTAAATGCAGGGATTGCTTGTAATGCCCGAAGTTGAATGTCAAATGGGAGCGAGGAGGAAAAACCATTCAGATAATATTCCTGTGTAGTTTCGCCTTCAGGCTCTAAAAACAACTGATGTTGGTTTTTATCGGGGAAGGTGACGATTTTTGTCTCTACACTGGGACAATATCGTGGCCCAATACTTTGAATCTGCCCATTATATAACGGTGAATCCGGTAATCCTTCACGCAATATCTCATGCGATTCTTCATTCGTAAAGAGCGTCCAGCAACTTAATTGTTTCAATGTTCGTTTTGAAGAGTCCAGGTAAGAGAATTTGTGATAATCATCATCTCCCGGTTGTTCGGTCATTTCATCGAAATGAACACTACGCCCATCTATACGTACCGGTGTACCTGTTTTCATTCGGTCTGATTGAAAACCTAATGCTACCAATTGCTCGGTTAATCCGGTTACCGCCGGTTCGGAGATTCGACCACCTGCGAATTGCGTTCGGCCCACATGCATTAATCCGTTCAAAAAAGTACCATTCGTTAAAACAACAGATTTGGCTTTGAAAGTGACACCCAATTGTGTCCTTACTCCTTCAACTTGATTGTTCTCAACAATTATTTCGCTTACAACATCTTGCCAAATATGTAAATTTTCTTGATTTTCAAGCGCTTCTCTCCAGCTTTCGATGAATTTAGCCCGGTCGTTTTGTGTGCGAGGGCTCCACATCGCAGGTCCTTTACTCCGGTTCAGCATTCGGAATTGTATCGCCGTTTTATCTGTAATAATACCCATATAGCCCCCTAAGGCATCAATTTCCCGAACGATTTGCCCTTTCGCAATACCTCCGATAGCAGGATTGCAACTCATTTGGGCAATTTTGTTCATATCCATTGTGATCAGTAGCGTCCGGGAACCCATATTAGCGGCAGCAGCAGCAGCTTCACAGCCGGCATGTCCTGCTCCTACTACTATTACATCATAGTTAAATTTCATCCTTTTTACCGTCTTTTTCCAGTTTTAATTCATTCTTGTAAAGCGCTAATGCTTTATTTTCTTCTCTTTCCATTTTCTCCCGTTCTCCGGGTCCTTTATCATCGATTCCACAAAGATGGAGAATGCCGTGTATAATTGTCCGGTGTAATTCTTCATCAAATGTGGTTTGATATTTTTCCGCATTTGTAGCTACGGTATCTATACTGATAAACAAGTCTCCTGCTATTTTATCGTTTTCCGAATAATCAAATGTAATAATATCCGTATAATAATCATGTTGCAGATACGTACGGTTTATCTCCAGAATTTTTTCATCCGAACAAAAAACGTAACTGATGTCTCCAATTTTTTTAGAATAAGAGGCAGCCACTTGTTTTATCCAATGATTGATTTTCCGCCTTTTTATCGCAGGAAATCGAATATCTTCAGCATAATATAATATAGCCATATAACAATGAATTGAGTCGATTATCCGAAAAACAGATAAGCCATAGTAACCGCAGCTATTGCCCCGGCCAGATCTGCCAATAATGAGCAGGAGATCGTATAGCGTGTATTACGAATACCTACACTACCAAAATACAAAGCAACCACATAAAAGGTAGTATCAGTCGACCCTTGTACAATAGAAGCCAAACGCCCAACAAAAGAATCCGCCCCATAAGTTGCCATCGCATCCAACATTAAACCACGCGCACCACTACCGCTTAACGGCTTCATTATCATAGTTGGAAGCGCCCCGACAAAATCAGTATTCATCCCTAAGGCAGCTACTCCATGTTCTACTCCTCCAATAATGTAATCCATGGCACCCGAGGCACGAAAGACTCCAATACCAACCAATATAGCTACTAAATAGGGAATGATAGTTATTGCCGTTTTAAAACCATCTTTAGCTCCTTCGATAAAGCTGTCATATACATTTATTTTTTTTCGGATTCCTGCGATTATAAAACCACATATAATGGTGAATAATAGCGCATTAGCAAACAGTGTAGAGTATAAAGATACCGTCTCTTGAGGCATAGAAATGAACAGACAAACCAAACCTCCGATAAGAGCAATTAATCCACCGAAAAACAATAACAGGTTTCTTTGCAAAATATTGATTTTCTGTTTTATACATACGGCTATAATTGCGATTATAGTAGAAGAGAAGGTGGTTAACATAATTGGCAGGAATACATCAGAAGGATTTGCGGCTCCCATTTGTACCCTATACATCATGATTGTAATTGGAATCAGGGTTAATCCTGAAGCATTGATACACAGGAACATGATCATAGGATTACTCGCAGTCTCCTTTTCCGGGTTTAGCTCCTGCAGTTGCTGCATCGCTTTCAAGCCCATAGGCGTGGCTGCATTATCTAATCCCAATAAATTCGCCGATAAATTCATGAAAATAGAACCTGTGGCCGGATGTCCTTTCGGTATATCCGGAAATAGTTTGCTGAAAACCGGACTGCCCAACCGGGCGAATGACTCAATTACTCCGCCCCGTTCGCCGATTTTCATGATCCCTAACCAAAGCGTCAGCACTCCTGTTAGTCCTAAGGAGATTTCGAATCCGTTTTTTGCGGAATCAAAGGAAGCATTGATGATCTGTGTAAAGACTTCTGTATCACCCAGAAAAAGCAGCTTGCATGCTGCCACTACGAAGGCAATCAGAAAAAAGGCAATCCATATGTAGTTTAAAACCATTTACTCCAGCTTTGTCATTTCGTTATGCAAAAGTACGAATCTTTCTTTGTTTTAAGCCGTTGTTTATCTATTTTTGACATCGCTTAAAAGAAATAACTACATGATGAAGAAAATATTAGTTACCTACAACATGTTTCGTGAAGGATTTGTTGAAATGGAAACAAAGTATGATGTAACCTTTCCCGAAGAAGGACGTGATTTTACCTATGACGAAGTATATGAGATGATTGAAGAATACGATGTCCTCTGCTCCATGTTTAATTTTCCGGTGGATAAGAAATTATTGGATAAAGGAACTCGCTTGCAACTTGTTGCCAATTATGCTGTGGGCTACGACAATATAGATGTTGCTTATGCTTTGGAAAAAGGAATGACAGTCGCTAATACGCCGGACCCGGTAACTGCTCCTACGGCCAACCTTGCGTTGGGACTAATGATCGACGCAGCTCGTCGTATAACAGAATTAGACCGGAAGATGCGTCAATACGGGAATGATCTGGAACGTGGAATCCTGGTTAATTTAGGTGTATCGATTACCGGAAAAACGCTTGGAATTATCGGTATGGGACGCATTGGAAAAGCCTTAGCCAAACGGGCTAATGCCTGCGGTATGGAAGTTATTTATCATAATCGTCGGCAACTTCCTCTTGAAGAAGAAACACGTTTGGATGTCACCTATGTTTCCAAAGAAGAACTTTTAGCAACGGCCGATTTCGTCTCTTTAAATGCGCCACATACTTCAGATACTTACCATATTATCGGAGGAAAAGAACTTCAACAAATGAAATCTTCTGCCATCCTGATCAATACGGCGCGAGGCCCTCTGGTTGATGAAGCCGCCCTTGTAAAAGCCTTACAGCAAGGAACGATTCATGCGGCCGGACTGGATGTCTTTGAATTCGGTGACCTCCCACTGCCCGAACTGCTGGAACTGGACAATGTAGTGCTTACCCCGCACATCGGAACACAAACAGACGAAGGGCGTGTGAATATGGCTAAAGCGGTGAATAATAATGTCATCGGATTCCTGGAAGGCGACCGTCCTGTTTCACGTGTAGTAAGACCTTGATTTTCCCAAATTAGCATACTGTCAGTAAAAAGGGACTTTTACTGTCAATTTTAAAAGATATGCCTGTTTTCATGAACTCATACTTTGTTGAGAATCGTTGGAAAACGCCGTGAAATCGCTGTTTTTGTCATGTCGGGATAGCAAAATCGGCCTTTTTCGGGCAATTCATTACAATGATTTTTTGAAAACATCACAATGAAATTTAAAAATCATTGTGATGATTTCCGAATTTCATTGTGATGATTTCGACGAAAACCGTCGCGAGATGTTAAAAAACAGGCCAAAATCTACGGATTAACCGTATTTAACGCCTCATTGCTTCAAAATTCCGGATGAAAATTAGTTGACAATTACATCGCTTTTCAGGTGATTTATTGACAGCTATTCGGAAATCATTACGATGATTTTGTTTTATAGTTTCAGATGGTCTGTTTTTAGTCGATAATTCTGACTTTTTGAATTTTTCAAACGGCGATATATGGCGTTCTTTTCTACCAGAGCTGACTCCGGCTCCAGATATGCGATTCTACGAGGGTCTGATTTGACACAATGTCAAAAGTAACATTTTGATAAAATCAAATTTACAGCTTAAAAGCAAAGACGCTTTATTCCTTCAACGTGACTAAAACCAATATCGGATTCGCCTCCTCTTCAACATCTAAAGACTCTTCAAACGTGATTAATATCCGATTATCTTGCGAAATGTATTTAGGAATAAAGACCTCTTTTTCAAACATCGTTTTTTCTGGTGCATTGTACTGCAGAACGACATTGGTGAGCGTATCTCCTTTTTTATCATAACAGAATACGGCTTCACGTTGCCTCATCTCCAGAAGGAATAGGTAGCGGTCGGTTTCAAAAACAGTAGTAATTACTTTTTTCCCAGTAAAGGGGCTTTGTCGTGGATCTGTTAGTTGATAGCGCATAGCCGGATCAAGGGCCTCTGTCCCTAAATCTATAGTATAAAGCGTATCGAGTTGAAAGTTCTCATTAATTTTATAAATAGTATTGTAAAATAATTCCTTCATGCGGAGTTCGTTATTATACGAATACAACCAGCATTCATTATACACATGAACAACAACAGGCCCTCTGTCTTCAAATTTTATAGGATAGGGAATAGAATCTAAAACCGTTCCTTTATCATCAAATAATTTAAGGCGGGATGGCTCTTCTCCACTTACATTTCCGATATACCCAACGAACTGATTCTCACTGAGCGAAGATAAATAGCCAATATTAGTCGGAAGTTTCACCCCATCAATATATTCTCCATCAATCCCGAAGCGAAGTATACGCTTTGCAGAGCCATCAAAAAGTATCACCTCATCCTCCTTTAAAAAAGCGTTGCTAATAGTTGTAAATTCATTCGGACCTTGCCCGGATGTCCCGATGCTTCGGAGAAATTTACCGGTTCTATCAAAAAGGTAACAGTTCCTATATTCAAGGATTAATATATATTTATCATTTAAAATTACATCGTCAATCCCTTTAATCAATGCTTTATCATTTGTTTCTAATGCAACGGTCTCGACGGATGTACTAATATTATCCAACGTCATCACCACCTCTTCAGAGAGCACTTTTCCCAGATCCAATTCAATAATAGAAGACGATTCTCTTATCGCATTTTGACAAGAAAAACAAGCTCCTGTAAACAGAGCTAAAAGAAATAAATGATATATTCCCCGCATTCAATAAGCTTTTTAATGTTTGATTTATCAGTCAATTACAGACAAGTCGTAAATATATCAATAAACAATCACTCCCTCAAAACCAAAAATGTTAAAGAAGCACAAAGAAGGAAACTTCATAAAAATGAGCAAGACAATATACAGGAATAGAATAATTTTAACACCTCCCCCACAACACCTTATTCACCCCAATTGCAAGCACTTTAATATTTTTTCCGTACGTTTGTAGAGATATATAAGAAGCATAAGGACTCGTTCGGATGGAAGATAAGCCACATAAATTACCCTCACCACTACTATCGGTAATACCTGTAATTGTTTTAATCATACTCCTGTTTGTCACCATACAAACTTTCGGCAGTGATGCCTTAAGCGGAGGAAGCCAGGTCGTCCTACTTACAGCAACAGCAGTCTGCACATTTATAGCTCTTGTCTTTTGCCGGGTAAAGTGGAAGCGTATCGAACAAGCCATCTGTAATAATATCCTCGGCGTCTCGGTCGCAATCATAATTTTACTCCTTATCGGCGCATTAGCGGGAAGCTGGATGATCAGCGGAATAGTCCCCACACTAATCTATTACGGCATGAAGATCCTGCACCCCGACTTCTTCCTAGTCTCCTGCTGTATTATCTGCGCCATAGTCTCGGTCATGACCGGCAGCTCGTGGACAACCATCGCAACAATCGGCATTGCACTCATGGGAATAGGAGAGGCCCAGGGCTTTTCCGCCGGTTGGATTGCCGGAGCGATAATTTCAGGTGCCTACTTTGGCGATAAAGTCTCCCCGCTCTCCGACACGACGGTTTTAGCATCCTCCGTAACCGGAACCCCGCTCTTCACGCACATCCGGTACCTTATGCATACCACCATTCCTTCGATAATAATAACCTTAGTAATTTTCACCATCGCCGGCTTCCTGTACACCCCCGTCGGGAGTGAGCAAATAGACACCTTTTCCACCCTCCTGCAAGAGCGGTTTAATATTTCCCTATGGCTTCTGCTCGTTCCTCTGGTGACAGGTATTCTAATCGCAAAGAAGGTTCCCTCACTCATCACCCTCTTTATCTCCGCGGCGCTTGCCGGGCTCTTCGCCTTGATTTTCCAGCCCCATTTATTGCAGGAGATCGCCGGAACAACAGAAACAATCGCCCAAGCCAACTTCAAAGGCCTACTGATCACATTTTACGGAAACACACAGCTTGAAATGAATAACACCGCCCTCAACGACCTCGTCTCCACACATGGGATGAGCGGAATGATGGACACTATATGGCTCATCCTCTGTGCCATGTGTTTCGGAGGAGCCATGACAGGCAGCGGTATGCTACAAAGCATCACCTCCCTTTTCATCCGCTTCATGAAGCGACGTGTAGGAATGATCGCATCTACTGTCTGTTCCGGACTACTCTTAAATATATGTACCGCCGACCAATATATCTCCATCATCCTCACCGGAAACATGTTCAAAGACGTCTACCGGGAAACAGGATATGAAAGCCGGCTCCTCAGCCGAACGACGGAAGATTCCGTCACCGTCACCTCCGTCCTCGTTCCCTGGAACACCTGCGGGATGACACAAGCTACGATCCTCGGCGTCGCGACGCTCACCTATCTGCCTTACTGTTTCTTTAACCTCATCAGCCCGCTAATGAGTATCATCATCGCTATTACCGGCTATAAAATATATCGTACCCATGAAAAAGATTAAAGTCTCCCTCTTAGGAAAGGTAGTCATTGCTATTTTAGCAGGCGTTCTGTTCGGACAATTTCTGCCCGACGCAATAGCGCGCATCTTCGTCACATTCAATTCCCTGTTCGGGAACTTCCTTTCCTTCGCCATACCGCTCATCATCCTCGGACTCGTAGCCCCTGCGATTGGCGACCTCGGCAAGGGAGCCGGCAAGCTACTGCTTATCACCGCCCTGATCGCCTACGGCTCGACCATCTTCTCCGGGTTCTTTACCTATTTCAGCAGTATTGCCGTCTTCCCGCAAATACTACCTGTCAACACCGAGCTCGTCGCCCTGGAAAACCCGGAAGACT
>JAJDIA010000032.1 GCA_030266465.1 Parabacteroides sp. OttesenSCG-928-G21
TTTCACTGTTTTTGATCCATTTTCCCAAAAGTACGCGTTTTCAAAAAGCGCTTTATAGTGGAAATATATCACCATAAAGCCATTTTAAACAGCAGAATGATAATAAGAGATTATTCTCCAGAAGAGTCTGATTCAGATCAGCCAGAAATCACAAAAAATACAGAAGAAAAAGAGTGATAAGCTATTACCTAAATCGTTTTTCTAACTCTTCGTCGGTCAGAAGCGTAAGAATAACTTTCCCATCCGGAGTAAGATAAGAATCTGTAGAAGAGAAAAGTGATGCCTGTAAATGATCCATTTCATCAATGGTCAAGATTTTTCCCGGACGAATAGCTGCTGCCTTAGCCAAAGACAATGCTATCGAACAGCAAATATCCTCCGTCGCTTTTGTCTCGTTTTCAATGGCCTGCTGAATAACATCCCGCACCAAAGAGACGGGATCAAGATGCTCTACACCAACAGGAAGACCGTTGATTGCATAACTTCCTTGTCCTAAATTACTCAAATCAAAGCCAATAAAATGAAGATCTTCCAATAAAGATGGCAAAATCGACATTTCAACAGGGGATAATTCTATGATCTCCGGAAAAAGCAGTTGCTGAGATGCGCCTTGCTGCCGCTTCACATTATTCACATATTGGTCAAATAAAATACGTACGTGTGCATGATGCTGATCAATAATAGCCAATCCGGATTTCAGAGAAGTAATAATATAACGCCCTTTATATTGAAACGAGAAAGAAGATATTTCTTCAAACAATTTTGTATCGATCGCCTGATCCATACTATTCCCCATTTCAGGAGAGGCAGATAATTCGGACTGAGCGGGGGAAAGCTGTGATGAGTTTTCCTCTCCTTCAAAACTTTTATAGAGTTTATCCCAATCGAATTCTTGTCGTTTATAATAAGACGACGACTGTGATTTGAAAGGATTATAAGAAGGGTCAATTTGTACCTGAGGCGCATTCAGCGGTTTATTCCCTTCTGAGGAATAAACAGGGATCTCAATTGCATCTTCACGATCAAAATCTATGGTTGGGATGGCACTCGATTTCGCTAATGTTTCACGAACGGCAGATAATAAAATTTGCCAAATCGGTTGTTCGTTTTCAAACTTTATTTCTGTTTTTGTCGGATGGATATTAACATCTATCGTCGAGGGATCAATAACAAGATAAATAAAGTAATTCGGGAGTTCCCCTTCCGGAATTAAGTTTTCATACGCACGCATCACGGCACGATGAAAATAGGGATGTTTCATGAAGCGCCCGTTGACAAAGAAAAACTGTAAAGCTCCACGTCTTTTTACTGAATCAGGACGTCCCACAAAACCAGAAACAGAGACCATTGAACTTTGGGCATTTATAGAAAGAAGCTTATCGTTCAGATTTTTCCCATATACATTAATTATACGTTGCCGCAAACCTGACACAGGCAGGTTCAAAATTTCAAGGTCATTATGATATAAGATAAATGCTATTTCGGGATTTACCAAAGCCACCCGCTCAAATTCATTAATGATATGGCGAAATTCCGTTTCATTAGCTTTTAGGAATTTACGCCGCGCAGGCACATTATAAAATAAGTTTTTAACGGAGAATATACTTCCTTCCACACAAGCATCGGGTTCTATCTTTTCAAGGAGAGAGCCGGATAAGACCAGGCGAGTTCCCAGATCAGTCCCTTTTAATCGGGTTCTTAATTCAACATGGGCAACAGCTGCTATAGAGGCCAGGGCTTCTCCCCGAAAGCCCATTGTACGAAGAGCGAACAGATCGTCTGCGGCTGTAATCTTAGATGTCGCATGTCGCTCAAACGCCATGCGTGCGTCTGTATCAGACATTCCTGCACCGTCATCTATCACTTGTATCAGTGTGCGACCGGCATCTTTAATAATTACACGAATATTTGCAGCTCCAGCATCAATAGCATTCTCGACTAACTCTTTTACAACAGAGGCTGGCCGCTGAATGACTTCACCAGCAGCAATCTGATTGGCTATACTATCCGGCAATAAATGGACAATATCACTCATTTGAGAAACATATACCAGAAGATTAGAGCTAAAAGAGTCAGGGATATGATCAGTTTCACATTTTTATATTTCCGTGAACGTGTATCATCCCCCCGCATTCTGCTTTTCCTCAAATGAGTAGTACCCTCAATAAAAGTACCTTTAATCTGAGGTTTATACTCCTCCGGTTTTTCTAAACCCATTTCACGTTTGATCTTTGCTCTACGCTCTTCCAGAGCTTCTTTTCGCGGATCCCAATATATTGGTTTATGGGAATATTGCCGGGGTTTACGAACGTTATAAAATGAGAAAAGTGCCATAATGATAATTATTTAATTAAATCAACCTACTAATATACAAATTTATTGCTTCTCGGTGGAGGAGCATCTTGTATATTTCGTTCCACTTGGGTAAAGATATCATCTTTATCTTTAGGTCGCAAATACTCAAACCAATGAAAATCTTTTAATGTTTTTTGGTCAGGAGTCAGATCCGGTATAGGCGTAATCACCCCTTGCGGGGTAGGCCAAACCACTAGCTTGTCTAATTGATTTTCTGAAAGCCACATGGTCAAGAATCCGCTTTTCAAGGCATTTAAACCGACCATCGTACCATCATCCTCTAACGGATAATATATAGATTCCGCATTGCCTTCTACATCGATCTTACGAACCACACTTCCATCAAAATAAGCTTTCAAATCATTCCCTTTGATCTGATTATAATAAGACGATTCTACATGCTGGATAGCAAAAGCGAATTGTTTAACATGAGCATAATCAACCGTGCTATCATTCATATAGATAAGTATCGTATCTCCATACAACTGATAGGCATCATTCCAGATAATCGGATCTTTTATCATGTACAAAACCGAATCACGCGTATTGAAGTGCATTGAATCACAGACACCTTGCACATCCACACGGAAAAAGCGCACACCATGGTAAGCTTTTATCTCACGATAATCGGAGTCGGCCGTCATCATTTCTAATGTATCAGCATGTAAATAGAGGGTATCGCCCTGACTATACTCCAGGAAACGAGCATTTTCAGTTGCAAAAGCAAATTCTGTTTTTTCATTATAAAACCCATATTCACCTTCAAGAACAACTTGTTGAGCTGTATCTTGTAGTATCATGTTCCCGAAAGCTTCAGCAAAACCTTCTCCCCGGTTATAAACAATTGAATCTCCTTCCAACCATTTCTCACCAGATACTATACGTGAACGATCCAACAAAAGCGAAAGCTCATTTGCCGTGTCATACCATCCACGGGAAGTATAAACAGTTCCACTATCCGACTCTATAACAGAAGGGCCTAAAATTAACGCCACTTTTGTGTCAGTATTATAATGAAGGGTATCTGAGTAAAGAATAAAATTAGGATTCTCCAAAACTACGTCATTATTGAAAATTGCCAGTTTTGAAGAGGGAGAATATTGCCCGTAGAATGAAGACAATTCATTTTCTTCATCGACAATTAATCCTCCTTCAAAATAATAACCAATATTTTCCAAGCGATCATAGTTTAGACTATCCGTAAACAAGGTTACTTCGCCATTCTCCATGCGCACATTTTCACGAAGGTTTGCTAACTGTGTATTCCCATCATATAGCAGATAATTACCATATACGAAGAGTGTATCACCTTGCTCCATACGCACATTGCTGAAAGCCTCCAACGTATTTGACAGTTCATAAAAATACGCACTATCACAAAACATATATGAGCTATCATGCCTGAAACGGACATCGCCCACCAATATCTGGGCATCCGGATTTATATCTCTATTATAAGACAATGTGTTTGCATGCTCAAGATAAACCCGTGTTTGGCGAGCATTTTGAGAAGTTGTTATGGTATCTTGTTCCTGCGCATTAGTAGTAAATGCGAAAAGAAAAAACAAGATGATTATATGAACAATTTCTTTTCTTCTCATTCTTTAATCCAATCCGGATAGTGAAAATCGCAGTTTTTCCAACCATCACTTATACGGACATAGGTACTTTTTTGTTTCGTCAAAATCCATTCTTGCAATAACTCCTCCCTTTTCTTGTCTTCAACGATTGCCTTCAAGACCTGATAGTCATCGGAAATATTTGCTCTATGCTGTTCCACTCTTGACTTTAATTTCACAATGGCAACCACTTCTTTTTGACTTTCGGAAATCATGGTAAAAGGTTTAGAGATGTCTCCAACCTGCATTCCATAAACAATTCGTCCCATCTCTTGAGGCAATTCCTGCATTTCAAACTTTGGAGTACCATAGTTATTGCTTTCACCCTTATTCACCATCAAGCCGTTGTTGTTTCGTGTTTCTTTATCGTGAGAGACGTAAGTCGCTGCTTCTTCAAATGAGAATTTCTCAGCTTGTAAGTCGTTATACAATGAATCCATTCTCGCTGTAGCTTCCAACAGTTCCTTTTCCGAAACTTTTGGTCGCAATAAAATATGCCGACAATTAATACGATCGCCACGTTTTTCTATCAACTGTATAATATGATAGCCATATTCTGTCTGTACTACTTGAGAAATTCGTTTCGGATCATTCAAGTTAAATGCCACATTGGCAAATTCCGGTAATAAATTAGCCTTTCCCATAAAACCCAACTCACCTCCTCTTTTGGCAGACTCTGTATCTTCCGAGTACAAACGAGCCAGTGTCGAAAACTCCATTTCTCCATTGTTGATTTTTTCGGTGTACTCGCGTAAGCGATCCTTTATCGCATCTGTCTCTTCAAACGGGATTGTCGGTTCAATTGTAATAACCTGAACTTCTACTGCGGTAGGAATAATTGGCAAACTATCCTGAGGCAATTCATTATAGTATTTACGCACATCAGCCGGAGTTAGTTTAATATTTCCAATTAAACTGCGTTGCACTTCTGAAACTATTTGCTGTTCACGAAGCATTTCTCTTCGCTCATCCCTAATTTGAGAGTATTTTTTCCCCAAATACTCTTCCATTTGCTCACGAGATCCTAACTGAGCTACAGCCATATTCATCCACTGATCAACATTTTGTAATATTTGCGTTTCATCCGCAGTAATACTGTCTATTTTCGCCTGATTCAAATAAAGCTTTTGAACAGCTAACTGTTCCGGCAATACACAATAGGGATCACCATCAAAACGATAACCTTCGCTCTGCAAAATAAGGCGCTGATTTTCAATATCAGAACGCAATATCGCATCATCACCAACAACCCACACTATCTCATCTATCACATTATCCTGTGCAAATAGCACACTATTAAAACAAGTGACAAATAATATTGCAATAATTTTTTTCTTCATATCGTAATCTTAATTATTCTTTTTCTATACTCCTTTTCGCCTTACCTGTCCGTATGGCATCATTATAAAGATCTTCCTCAAATTTCTTAATAAAATCCACTTTCTTTTGATTAATCAGCATTTCTGTTATTTGAGGAGATGCATAATCATATGGTTTTATCGTTCCCGAAGTCATATACTCTGTAATATTCAAAAAGTAGCAATAGCTACTATCAGTCACCTCTACTACTTTATTTGTTTTTAGAAACTGATCCGGATTAGAGATATACATTGGAATTTTGTCCATTATCTCATCAAATTCAACCCATCTGTCATAAAAATAGTCATAAATGACGGCATTTTGCAAGCTATACTTTTCGATCTGCTCCAAGGCATCCTCCGTAGTTTGCTTATACCATGTTTTCACATCATTTAAGCCAGGAGCATCTGCCGGGACTTTCAAAAACAGACCTTTAACAATCCCTTTGTCAAGGATAAATTTATTAGGATTTTCATCATAATATTGCAACTTTTCACTTTCTCGAATATCCGCAGACAATCTTTCCTTAATTAATCGATCTTGATACTTATATCGAACAAGCGAATATCTATACTCATCAACCAAGCGATCTATTTCTGTCTTATCTTCTCCTAAATTGAGTAATGCTACATCATAAACCAAATTATCTTTAATCCACTTTTTTATATAACTTTCAGCATATAAAAGGCTATCTGCAGAAGATATCCCCCTCGGTATAATAGCATTTACATCTGATCGTTTCAACTCCCACTCTCCAACACTTGCAAGAATCTCTGCATCAATCATTGTTTGAGTTTTTTTACATGCACCAAAAAAAATCATTCCTATCAGACATATAATTCCTATTTTCCTCGCCATCATTTAGTCATTTTCTGAAGTAAGTCCCAGTTAATCTCTACCGGATACTCCTTATTCAACTCCATGATCCATTCATTCTCCAAAGTTTTCTGCTCATTTACAGGCTTATTCCAAAGCTTAAGCGTACTTACTTCAAAAAGCAAAGTTCCATCACGATATTCTTGTAATAGAAAATTATATTCAGGATATTTTATTTCAATACTATTACGTGTTTCCGTCATTAGCAAATCACGAACATAAAAATTAAATTCTTCCCACAAATAATCACCAGCAAAGCTTTTCGATGAATAGGGAAATTCCTGCATATAATCTATAAATTCGTTCTGGCTTATTTTCTTTCCGTTTATTTCAATCAATGGATTCTTTTTTTCTCTGCTAATCTCATAAAACCGCCTGTCACTCGGAAAGTAATCATTACATAATTTTTCTAACTCGGAATAAGCTTCTGAGAAATAGTTGAATTTATTATCTTTTCGCATCTTTTCATCAGCCTTTCTGCATAGTTCAAAATTATATTCCGTTTTTTTCATCAGAGACATCAAATTATTCTTTTGACTATCAAAAGAGGGTCGGCTTTTTCTTTCTATCAATCGCAAAATATGATAACCTTGCGAAGTTTCAATAATATCAGAAAAATCTCCGGGATTAACTAAAGCAAAAGCAGTCTCTTCAAAAGGCAACTCCATCTGTCCTTGCGTAAAGGCGGATAATAAACCACCATCCTTTCGACTACCCTCATCTGTAGAATTAATCATAGCCAATTCTGTAAAGTCACGCCCGTCACGTAACTGTTTTAATATATTTTGAGCATCTACAAATAATTTTGCTTTCTGATCTTTTGTCGTTTGTTCTGTAAATCCAAACATGATATGCGCAACTCGCACAGATCCTAAATTTGGTTTACGTTTGTTCAAGTGAATAATATGATAACCATAATTTGTTCTTACAGGCAATGAAATATCTCCTTCACGCATACTGTAAATTGCATCCTCAAATGCTTTTTCAGTCTGCATTGGTTGAACACTATAAATTCTTTCATAAACAATTGATCCGGCACTCTCATGACTGATTTTTTGCCCAACAGCATCGATATCACCATTATTTTTCAATTGATTATAAACAGCCAAAGCCTCTTCATATACGGGTAGTGTATCTTTTATCAAAGCCTTTTGAGGCAAACGAAATAAAATATGGCTAACATCCAAAAGATAGTCCCCTCTGTCGTATATTATTTTAGCAAAAGCTTCTTCTGCGGCTTTATCCGTAAGATAACTGTCCATTAATAAAGCTTCATACTCTTCAATATCAGATTGAAATTCCTTCGTTTTATCCAATCCTAAAGACTCAGCATCTGCGACCTTCAGTTTAAAGTTCTTAAACAGTTCAATATATTCTGCCACCGATTTCTCATCAGAAAAATCAAGCTGTCCATTCTTCTGTGCAATAAATAAAAATTCATCCAAAGCGATAGGCTTTCCTGCCACCGTCATGATCACGGAATCTGAATTGATTTGTGCCTGAGCAATAAAACACAAACCAACAGACAAACAAAAAAGAAACTTTCTCATCTAAAATCCTTTTTTACTTCCATTTCACAATACAAAAATAACACTAATCTAACGGATAACGAACAATAAAAGTGTGCTATCTCATTAAATTAGTGTTTTTTATTATTACTTCAGGAATATGAAGTTTTCAAAAAGGCTATTTTTCAGTAAATCTATTCGCCTCGGCTATAATTCGGAGCTTCCCGTGTAATCGTTACATCATGCGGATGATTTTCCTGAACACCTGCATTTGTAATTCGGGAAAATTTTGCTTCATGAAGTTCATCTATATTACGGGCACCACAGTATCCCATTCCGGCACGTAAACCGCCAACCATCTGATAAACCACCTCCAACAAAGAACCTTTATAGGGAACACGAGCAGCTATACCCTCCGGCACAAGTTTCTTTACATCATCTTCCATATCTTGGAAATAACGGTCTTTTGAGCCCTTCTGCATAGCTTCTAAAGAGCCCATTCCACGATAAGATTTAAACTTGCGACCATTGAAAATTATCGTTTCACCCGGAGATTCTTCAACTCCAGCCAGCAGCGAACCCATCATCACTGATGATCCTCCGGCCGCAATAGCCTTGACTATATCTCCGGAATACCTTAAACCGCCATCTGCAATCAAAGGAACACCCGTGCCTTTCAAAGCTTTGGACACATTATAAATTGCCGACAACTGAGGCACTCCAACTCCCGCTATTACTCGTGTAGTGCAAATAGAACCTGGCCCAATACCCACTTTAACACCATCAGCACCGGCATCAGCAAGATATTTTCCGGCTTCGCCCGTTGCAATATTACCGACAACACAGTCTATATTAGAGTATGCTTTCTTTATTTTTTTCAACATATCGACAACGCCTTTTGAATGCCCATGTGCCGTATCTATAACTAAAGCATCTACACCGGCATTAACCAAAGCATCAACTCGTTCTAAGGTATTATTGGCGACACCAACTCCCGCCGCCACGCGCAACCTACCTTTCTCATCCTTACAGGAGGAAGGCTTGTTTTTTGCTTTAGTAATATCTTTGTATGTTATCAATCCGATTAACTTATTCCGGCTATCCACAACCGGCAATTTCTCAATCTTATGTTTTTGAAGGATATCTGCCGCCTTTTCCAAATCCGTGGATTGATCTGTAACAACAAGATTTTCTTTGGTCATCACTTCTTCTACAGACCGATTCATATCCCTTTGAAAACGCAAGTCTCGGTTTGTAACAATTCCAACAAGATAACCCTCTTCATCAACAACAGGAATACCACCAATCTTATATTCCGCCATCATCGCCAAAGCATCCGCCACTGTTTTCCCTTTTGTTATTGTCACCGGATCATAAATCATTCCATTCTCCGCTCGTTTCACAGTTTTAACCTGCCTGGCCTGTTCTGCTATCGACATGTTCTTATGGATTACTCCGATACCGCCCTCACGTGCTATAGCAATTGCCATCTTTGCCTCTGTTACAGTGTCCATAGCCGCAGAAACCATAGGAATATTTAAAGAAATGTTACGTGAAAATTTTGTCGTCAAATCGACATCCCGGGGAAGTATTTCCGAATAAGCAGGGATTAACAATACATCGTCAAACGTTAACCCTTCCATAACAACTCTATCTGCAATAAATGACATATACCTAAGATTTTAAATTATTGCGCACAAAATTACAAAAAAAATAGCAATTGTCGCTGAACAATTGCTATTTCATCTATCTCTTCAACAAGTATTACACCAATCTTTCAATTAGCTAATTCGGAAAGGAATTTGATTCGTATCAAGCGTATTTCTTCTTCTGTATAATTACCTCCTAATTCCTCTATTGCCTCCTCCAAATCATCCGTTTCCGAGTCCTTAAAATATTCATAGATATCTTCAATATGATCCTCGTCCATCGCATCATTAACGAAATAATCGATATTAATACGTGTGCCGGAATAAACAATAGCCTCTATTTCATCTAACAGTTCACTGAATTCCAGCCCATTCGTCATTGCAATTTCATCCAAAGCCACTTTCCGGTCTATGCGCTGAATAATAGAAACCTTCAATTTTGACTTATTGGCTACCGTACGAACACGTAAATCTTCCGGACGTTCTATTTCGTTTTCCTCAACATGCTTACGGATAAGTTCGACAAAGTCCTTACCATATCGTTTAGCCTTACCTGCTCCAACACCCGGAATATTCTGCAGTTCATCTAAAGTAATAGGATAGGTAGTCGCCATAGCTTCTAATGAAGGGTCTTGAAAAATAACAAACGGAGGCACTTCCAATTTCTTGGATAATTTCTTACGAAGATCCTTCATGATTGAATACAAGACCGGATCAACAGCACAAGAGGCTCCTCCACGAACTTGAACATCATCATTCTCTTCTTCAAATTCATTATCCTTAGTAATCTTAAATGATACGGGATTTTCAAGAAAATTTCTCCCGGCCGAAGTCATTTTCAGCAAACCATAATTTTCAATATCCTTCGATAAATAACCGGCAATTAATGCTTGACGGATCACAGCATTCCAGGTCTTTTCATCTTCATCCTGTCCACAACCGAATATTTCCATCTCATTATGTTTATACGACTGGATTTCGGATGTTTCGTTGCCGATTAAGAAATTAACGACATATTCTGTTTTGAATTTTTCTTTTAGCGCGCTTACCACTTCAAGCACCGCCATCAATAAATCTTTTGCTTCCACTTGTATTTTCGGATTCAAACAATTATCACAACTACTACAGTTATCTTCTGTATAATTTTCACCAAAATAATGTAATAACACTTTCCTGCGACAAACTGAGGTTTCCGCATATGCTGCCGTTTCCAGCAACAACTGCTTGCCAATCTCTTGTTCAGCCACAGGTTTTCCTTGCATAAATTTTTCCAGTTTTTGAAGGTCTTTATAAGCGTAGAAAGCAATACATTTCCCCTCTCCACCATCTCGTCCTGAACGGCCTGTTTCTTGATAATAACCCTCCAGACTTTTAGGAATATCATAATGGATCACATAACGCACATCCGGTTTGTCAATCCCCATTCCAAAGGCTATTGTAGCGACAATCACATCCGCCTCTTCCATCAAAAAAGCATCTTGATTTGCAGAACGTTGCTGCGAATCCATGCCTGCATGATAAGCCAACGCTTTAATACCATTCGCCTTTAAAATATCAGTAAATTCCTCTACTTTTTTCCGGCTTAAACAATAAACAATACCCGACTTACCGTCATTGCTTTTTATAAACTTAATGATATCTTTATCAATATTCGGACCTTTCGGACGTACCTCATAATAAAGGTTAGACCGATTAAAAGAAGACTTAAACACGGTCGCATCTACCATTCCTAAATTCTTCTGAATATCATGCTGTACTTTAGGTGTGGCTGTCGCTGTCAACGCAATCAAAGGGCGCTTTCCTATCTCATTGATTATCGGTCGGATCCGACGATATTCCGGACGGAAATCATGCCCCCATTCCGAAATACAATGCGCTTCGTCTACAGCATAAAAAGAAATCGGTATTTGGCGCAGAAACTCTATATTCTCTTCTTTCGTTAACGATTCCGGAGCGACATACAATAATTTTGTTCTTCCAATACGAATATCCTCTTTTACCTGATCTATTGCCGTTTTATTCAATGATGAATTGATGAAATGAGCCACTCCGTCTTCCTCACTGAATGTACGCATAGCATCAACCTGGTTTTTCATGAGTGCAATCAAAGGAGAAATAACAATTGCCGTACCGTTAAATAGCAATGAAGGCAATTGATAACATAGTGATTTTCCTCCACCGGTAGGCATCAACACAAATGTATCCTTTTCTGCCAGAACATTTTTTATAATGTCCTTTTGATTCCCTTTAAAGGTATCAAAACCAAAATAAGTCTTTAATGCGTTTGTCAACTGGTCTTTGTCCCCCATAATCGTATTATTTTAACACTGATAAATCATGCGATTTGCAAACGATTCACATCAGCTTTTTCAAAGTTTTCTCTGGCGAAATCTAACGTTACCCGAAGTTTTTTCCGCTTGGCAGAAGGCAAATGATACATACTATCCATCATGATCGCCTCTACTATTGAGCGAAGTCCGCGAGCACCCAACTTAAATTCCATCGCTTTATCCACAATATAGTCATACACTTCTTCATCAAATGTAAGCTTTATTCCATCCATTTCAAACAATTTCGCATATTGTTTAATAATCGAATTTTTGGGTTCTGTCAGGATATTACGTAAAGTTTCACGATCTAAAGGATTCAGATAAGTCAAAATAGGCAATCGTCCTATTATCTCAGGGATCAGACCAAAAGCTTTCAAATCTGTCGGATTGATGTATTTCAGCATATTCTCCCGGTCTATCATAGCCGTATTTTGACTGTTTGCATATCCTACCACACGTGTATTCAAGCGCTTAGCGATCTTCTTTTCAATCCCGTCAAAAGCGCCTCCGCAAATAAACAAAATATTTTTAGTGTCTACAGCTATTAATTTCTGTTCCGGATGCTTACGTCCACCCTGAGGGGGGACATTAACAATCGAACCTTCCAGCAATTTCAACAAACCCTGCTGTACACCCTCACCACTCACATCACGGGTAATCGAAGGGTTGTCACTTTTACGGGCAATCTTATCTATTTCGTCAATAAACACAATTCCGCGTTGTGCAGCATCCACATCATAATCCGCAGCCTGAAGCAGGCGTGTCAGAATACTTTCAATATCCTCTCCCACATATCCGGCTTCGGTAAGCACGGTTGCATCTACAATAGAAAAAGGGACATGTAACAAACGGGCAATAGTCCGTGCCAACAAGGTCTTTCCCGTCCCTGTTGCACCAACCATAATGATGTTTGACTTTTCAATCTCCACATCATCGTTTGTTACTCGTTGCAGCAAACGCTTATAATGATTATAAACAGATACCGAAAGATAACGCTTAGCCTCTTCCTGTCCGATCACATACTGATCAAGAAATGTTTTTATTTCTTCTGGTTTAGGTAAATCATCTTGGTCTAAGCCCAACGAATTGGCTTTTTGCCCTTTTGTGGAATGTTGATCTTCCTGCACAATCTCATATGCTTGCTGTGCACACATATCACAGATTGTAGCAGAGATTCCATTGATCAACATATTCACATCCTGGCTACTTCTCCCGCAAAACGCACATACATCCTTTGATGTTTTGGTCATATCCTTTGTTAATAATTTGTATTATATAGAGGGCAAGGCGCCTCCTTGCCCTTTTTTATTCTTGTTTGTTATTTCTTCTTTAACACATCATCAATCATGCCATACTCTTTCGCTTCGGCTGATGACATCCAATAATCACGATCACTATCACGCTCTACTTTGTCAAACGGTTGTCCGGAATGGTCCGCTATTATCGTATATAGTTCTTTCTTTACTTTCATTATTTCACGAGCAGCAATCTCTATATCGGAAGCCTGCCCCTGAGTGCCTCCTAGAGGCTGATGAATCATTACCCGGGAATGTTGTAACGCAAAGCGTTTTCCTTTCGTTCCGGCCACCAACAACACCGAAGCCATTGAGGCAGCAATTCCGGTACAGATTGTAGACACATCACTGCCTATAAACTGCATCGTATCATAAATACCATATCCCGCATAAACAGATCCGCCGGGCGAATTAATATAGATAGAGATATCTTTACCCGGATCACTGGAATCCAGATATAATAACTGTGCCTGTATCACATTCGCTGTGTAATCATCAATCTGTGTACCCAGAAAAATGATACGATCCATCATCAAACGTGAGAACACATCCATTTGGGCCACATTCAACTGACGCTCTTCAATGATTGTCGGTGATATATAGCTACTGGTTATATTCATGTAACTATCCAGCGCATTGCCATTCATGCGCAAATGCTTTGTCGCATATTTTCTGAAATCTTCCATAATTATCAATCTACATTGTTACTCCCCGTAAAGACACAGAAAGGGATTTCTCCCTTAAATTTTACGGAAAACAAAGTTATAAATAAATTTCTGAAAGAAACAACTTATTTGTTATCCGAAAAAGTTTTTTAAGCGAGAAATCCCTTTTTATTAGGAAATAACGGCTTCTTACCTTTTTATTTATTTCATTAAATCGTTAAACTCATCGATGGTAGTTGGCTTCACATCCAACTTCACATGTTCTTTCAACCACGCAATCAGTTTATTTTCCAAAGCACGATCAATGACATTCTTCAGGGTTTCTTTGTTCTTCAACATATCCTTCGCATAATTGTCGAGAACATCTTCCGGCACTGACAACATACCATATTGTGCAAATTGTGCCTTAGCCACCTGCTTAGCCAGTCCATCAATATCGGCTTCTTCTACCTTTAGTTCATTTTTCTTAATCAAATATTCTTTGGCCAGATGATAGGTCAAATCACGGATAATAGTAGGATAATCTTCATCCACCTTTTCCGGTGTATTTCCTTCGTTAGCTATAAGCAACCAACGCTTCAACAGATCTTCGGCGAAGTCTAACTTTCCGGCCTTTTTCACCAACAGGTCACGCGCATCTTCCAGGAATTTATAATCCGATTGCGGTGCAAACTGCTCAATCAATGACTGACGGATACGTTCTGTAAACTCCTCTTCCGACTTCACATTACCTTCGCCATAGATCCGGTCAAAGAACTCCTGATTCAACTCGCCCGGAACAGCGCGCGTGATCTCTTTGATCTCAAAGCTAAAGTCTGATTTCATATCCGCCACCTGTTCTTTCGGTATTTTAAGGAAAGAAGCAAGTTCTGATTCTGCCCCATCATAAGCTTTATATGGGTTGAAAACCACCGTGCTATTCACGGCTGCTCCCATAAACTTAGCCTGCTCCTCTTCATCTTTCATATACATAGGCATCAGCAAACCATCTTCAAAGGTGATACCATCAGCTTTCGGTTCACCATTCTCCAACTCAGTCACCAAACCCTTAACCAAGTCTTTCTCTTCAACCTCTTCCACCTGTTTGTAATCCGCAAAATTGTTCTGATAAGCACCAATTTGCTCCTCCACCATATCATCACCGATAGTTACCTCATAGAAAGGCAATTTATCGCGTTTTGTTATCGAGAAATTTATTTCCGGAGCCAAAGCCAGATCGAAAACAAACTCAAAATCCTCGTCCGTATCAAAATCAATTACTTTTTGTTCCGCTTCATTAGGTAATGGCTCACCCAATATATTCAGATTATTATCACTGATATACTTAAACATACTGTCGGTAACCAACTTGTTAACCTCCTCAGCTAATACCTGTTTTCCATACATTTTCTTTACCATGCCCATCGGGACCATTCCTTTACGGAATCCCGGCATATTCGCCTTCTGACGCACTGAGCGCAAGTTTTTTTCTACCGCATCAGCATAATCTGCTTTTAAAATTTCAATTTTCATGATACCGTGAGCGGCATCCGGATTTGTGAGCGAAACGTTCATTATGAATGATTTATTAATTTATTACTGTCGTGTGAATTTCAGCCTGCAAAATTAGATGTTATCTTTCAATCTCGCAAATGCTTTGACTTATTTTATGATAGAGGAATCGGATTATTAGGAAATTATCCGAACCTTCTGTAAACACCGACTGCACAATCATTCATATTAAACAAGCTTTAAAACGAAACAAAGATGGTCCTTATTTCTTATGTTTTGCCAACATAATCACCGGATTATCTTCTTCATCCAGATTGGCGGCAATTTCTTTAAGGCGACCGCTTAGTTGTCCGTTCTTGTAGGCTTCAACAAGATCATAGGCCTCTATTTTTTCTGCAAAAGCAATTTCGTCATTATTTATTACAGTTAATATGAATATGTCATCAACCAGATTGTTTATAGGTCTTTTAGATGTGAAATCATCATTATAGATGATGTATTCGAATGTTTTTTTCTCCTGCCTGTCATACACCAATTCGGTCTCTAATAAATTGCTTCGGGGCTCTGTCTCATCAATCTCTTTCTTTACAGTTTGCATAAAATAGTAACGATCGGTCAGAACACCTGGAAAAAGAAATGTTTCTGGATTCATGGATTGAACAGATGGGGTTCTTACAATAAATGGTTTCATTTTATGGTCAGCCGTATAGCTATATATCGTATCGGCAGAAGGTTCTGTCAGTATCCAACTGTCATGATAAGGGACTAATCCCGAATTGTAAATTATACCATATACTCCGCCACTTGTAGGTGGAAATACTACTTGGAACACTTTTTTTTCAAAAGGAATTTCTATTTCCTTGATGAGACTTCCATCCTGCTTAGATATAATCCCAATTATGTTTCTTGGCTCCACATCTATCTCTCTACCAGCGAAATTTCGACCACTAGTCCAGTCGTGCCCAATTAAATGATCCTGGTCAAAATTGTATAAAGGCTTATAGCCGATGTCTGTTTTAAAACGACCAGATTCTTCCCCACCTTCAACATACCCTAAACTCCGTTTGAAATTCCCGAAAAGATCATATACCAATATTTTTTTTAATCCATAGCAGTTGATATACATTTCACCACTTTCTTCATCAAAGGTAATCTCTCCTGTAACATTTGTATATTCCTCCGGGCCTTGCCCTCTTCGGTTTATCTTTCTTAAAGCCTTACCTTTTCTGTCATAAATAAAAATATTACCGTCAGCACCACGACTGTTTCTAACTATTATAACATCTTTACCTATAGCTTGCACATAACCTGAATTAACAAATTCATCAGTTGTTTCTAACGGAATGTATTCCACATCAAAAACATCCTGCAAAATCAATTCCTTTTTGGGATAGCTTGCTGTTACATCAACTGTAATAAGATCATCTGTTGATTGCTGATTCCCTCCACATCCGGCCAATACAAACAGAATAAGAAACATAAGGGCTATTTCTCTTTTCATCTTTTGTTTATTTAAGTGGTTTTAAATAACTACAATAATAATCATTTTTCTTGTTTTCCCAACATACTAATAGACTTATTTTAAGCGACAAGACTATTTTACTAAATCAAGCAATCAATGAGGCCTCCTTTAGGAAGAAAAACGACCCACCAAGCCGAAGTAGTTCAAAAATACACTTTGTCAGCAAAAAGTCTATTTTCATAACAAAAAGCACAAAATTTGCCCTTAAGAAAAACACGTACTTTTG